>NZ_JBVFUL020000002.1:0-272500 GCF_055693725.2 Epibacterium sp. HA2-3
AATGGGTTCCCTCGCGGCTTTGCATCTTGACCTGTTTGGCAAATTTGAAAGCGGTCATTGGCGAAGCCGCAGCAATATGGTGCTTTGTCCCGCGTCCTGTCAGTTCATGCGCACTCCTGCGCAGGGCGGCTGTTGTGCCAGCGTGAGGGGGACCCTCGGGGATGCGATGTGGTGGGCCGCGTGGGCCTTGCGCCTGTCTGAAAACATCAAAGTCGCACATGGCAATGAGGAATGCGCCGCCGGAATGCGCTATCCTGGTCGACTCCTTGTGGCGCGCACGCCAGCACGCTGAGCCATGCAGAAAAGAAATATCTTCCTTGCAGAAATTGGTGCTTGATCGACTCGTGGTTTTGCCCGATATGCGCGCTTAAGACGCCAACGCACGCGCCTCTGTCGAAAGGGTTCAAAGCCCTAGGGTTACGTAGCGACGGTAACGTCTCTGATGGAACTGAGCGGTCATATATGGCCGGGTCTTTTGGAGATGACCATGACAGTATTCGTGACCGGGCCTGCGGCCCGCGACGACGTGACTTTTGTCCCCCGCCACCTGCAGTATATCGCAAACACCCGGTTCGAGCGCCCGACGCTTGTGATCGACAGTGAAGCCGTGGCGCGCCAGTACATGGGTCTTGCCCGGGGTCTGGGGCGTGCGCGTATTCACTATGCGGTCAAGGCCAACCCGGCCCCTGAAATCCTGCGCCGTCTCTGCGCGTTGGGGTCGAATTTCGATGCCGCCAGCCGCGCAGAGATCGAGATGTGCCGCGCCGCCGGCGCCTCTGCTGCGCGCATCACTTTTGGCAATACCATCAAGAAACCCGCCGACATCGCTTTTGCGCATGCGCTGGGGATCACTCATTTTGCGGCGGATGCGGTCGAGGAGCTGGAAAAGCTCGCCGAACACGCGCCGGGCGCCCATGTCTGCATTCGCATCCTCGTAGAGGCCTCCTCGGCCGATTGGCCGCTCAGCCGCAAGTTCGGCTGCGCGCCGGATATGGCCGTGGGTCTGATGGATCGCTGCGTGGCGCTTGGCCTGGTCCCGCATGGCCTGTCGTTTCATGTGGGTTCTCAAACCCGCAAGCCCGAGATGTGGGAGCCGATCCTCGATCAGGTTGCCGACGTCTGGCAGGCGGCGCGTGCGGCGGGGCATGATCTCAAGCTTCTGAACATCGGGGGCGGTTTCCCGGCTGGCTACCGTGATGCCGTGATGGCGCCGCAGGACTACGCCTCTGAGGTGATGAAACGCGTGAATGCCCGTTTCCCGGACGCGGCCGAAGTGATGGCAGAACCCGGTCGTGGTCTGGTGGCCGAAGCCGGCGCAATCGCCGCCGAGGTCATGCTGGTGTCGCGCAAGCACGACAGCGATCTTCATCGTTGGGTCTATCTCGACATTGGCAAGTTCTCCGGCCTTGCGGAAACCATGGACGAGGCGATCCGCTACAAGATCACCACCGACCGCGATCATGAAACCATGGGCGCCTGTGTGCTGGCAGGCCCGTCCTGCGACAGCGCCGATGTGCTCTATGAAAAACAACCCGTTCAGCTGCCGCTGGGGCTGACGTCGGGCGACCGTGTTGTGATCCACTCTTGTGGGGCCTACACCACCACCTATGCCTCGATCGGGTTCAACGGCTTCCCGCCGCTGGATGTCGTGGTACTCTGATCTCAGCATTTTGATTTGGCTTGATAAAAAACCGTGCCTGGATGCTCTCTGGGCGCGGGTCATCTGTTTGACAGCCCCGGGGTGCAGCCGCTTAATGGCCGGGAAAACCCGCAGGGAGTGCGCCAAACCATGACCGATACAGATTTCCCCATCCCCGCAGACGCAGAAACCCGCCGCGCTGTGCCGCCTGTCATCTGCTACCCCAACGAGACGCTTCCTAAGCCGGATCTGGATCTTTATCGCGCGGCGCGCCAAGGCGCTGAAAAGATTGCAGAGGTCACGGTGCCCCCGCGCGAGGCGGCCACCTTTGAGGTGGGCGCGGGGCAGTTTTTCCGGATCTCCTCTATTGAGGGGCCGCAGGTTGGGGACCTCAACCTCTGGAACCGCCACGACATTTCCGAGCGGTTCTTTTCCGGCAAGACCCGGGCGCTGCACGGAACACATGTTACCACCGCAGAGCGGCTCTGGTCGAACCTGCCTTATATGCGCCCGATGGCGACGATCATCGCCGACACGCTGGAGTGGTACGGGATCGATGCCTATGGCGGATCGGTACATGACGTGATTGGCACCCGTTGCGACCCCTATACGGGCAACCTGTTGCAGGGGAGCCAGTATCACCATTGCTGCCATTCCAACCTCACCCGCGCGCTGGCGGATCACCTGGGGCTCTCGCTCGAAGAAGCAGAGCCACATGTGCATGATGTGTTGAATGTCTTTATGTGTACGGGGTTTACCCGCGACACCGGTCAGTATTTCATGAAGGCAAGCCCCGTGCGTCCGGGGGATTATCTGGAGTTCTTTGCCGAGATTGATCTCTTGGGCGCCATGAGCGCCTGCCCCGGAGGTGACTGCTCTGCCGAACATTCAAGCGATACGGCGGCCTGTTATCCGATGCTGGTAGAGGTGTTTGCGCCCAGGGACGGTGCGCTTCAGGGCTGGAAGAGCCCGGCGCTCAATGGTTATGACCGCAGCCACGGCCGCTGAGCAGGTTAGGACGGCGCCACAAGGGCGCCTGCCGCTCGTGGCCAACAAAAAGGACCGCCCTCGCAAGAGGAGCGGCCCTTTTGTGGGCGTTGCCGTGCCCGGATCAATGTCAGCCACCGCTCTGGGGCGGGGTAGAACATCGTGTCAGCCGCCCCCAAAAAGGAGGCTGCCGTTATGCAAACGCTGCAGAAAGGGCGATTTCCACCATCTCTCTAAAACTGCGTTCGCGTTCTTCCGACGGGAGGGCCTCGCCGGTCTGAAGGTGGTCGGAAACGGTCAGAACCGCAAGGGCGCGGCGTCCGTAGCGAGCGGCAAGCGTATAAAGCTCGGCCGCTTCCATCTCCACGCCAAGAACACCATGGCGGACCATCTGTTCGTTGAGATCAGGGCGTTCGTCGTAGAAGGTGTCAGAGGAGTAGATCCCGCCCACATGCGGTGAAAGACCCTGTGCCTCGGCTGCGGTGACCGCGTTGCGCAGCAGGGTCCAGTCCGCGGTCGGCGCGAAATTCACATCCCTGAAAATCGTGCGCGACGGCGTGCTCACACTGGTTGCCGACATCGCAATGATCACATCGCGGACCTTGACGTGGGGCTGCATGCCCCCACAGGACCCGATGCGGATCAAGGTCTGGGCGTCGAAGTCCCGGATCAGCTCATTGGCATAGATCGACAGGGATGGCATCCCCATGCCGCTGCCTTGGATCGAGACCCGATGGCCGTTCCACATGCCCGTATAGCCCAGCATGCCGCGGACCTCATTGACGAGGCGCACGTCACTTAGAAATGTCTCCGCTGCCCATTTGGCGCGATAGGGATCGCCGGGAAGCAGGACGGTTTCGGCGAAATCATCTTTTTGAGAGCCAATATGCACAGTCACTGAAACGCGCCTTTCGTATCAAATTTCCAGATCGGATATATCGACACCATTGCTCAGGGCAGTATGGACCCAATGCGGTTTGCGGCCACGGCCTGTCCACGTTTCGTCCGGATTTTCGGGATTACGGTATTTCGGGCTGGCTTTTGATTTCCGCGCGGCACCCTTTGCCGGGCCAGAGAGGACTTCGTCGAGAGAGAAGCCATATTCAGCGGCAGCCTGTTCGGCGGCTTTCAGAGCCTCGGTGCGTTCGCGCAGTTCAGCATCTTTCAGTGCCTTTTCAACGTCTTTGCGCAACTGAAGCAGGTCCTTTCGGGACATTTTGTTCAGGTCGATGGACATAAGTTTTACTCCGTAGAATTTAGCCACGACAAAAGATCGGGCTATTGCACTTAATGCCCCAATTCTCGGTGCAGATCAGCACCTAATTTGCATCTTTGTCGTTTTTTGGCGGAATTCGTCTTAGTGGAATTAAACTGATGTGTTTGTTTTTGCGAGCTCGACGATATCTTTCATGATTGAATTCAACTCAAAATTCTTTGGTGTGTAGACCTTGGAGACGCCCATATCGAGGAGCATATTTGCGTCTTCCTCAGGGATAATTCCCCCCACAACAACAGGGACATTTTCCAATCCGGCGGCGCGCAACTGGGCCAATGTATCTTCTACCAATGGCAAATGACTACCCGAGAGAATGGAGAGACCGATCACATGGGCCGAGTCGCGCTGCGCGCTTTGGACCAGTTCCTGAGGCGTGAGGCGGATGCCGTCATAGGTGATGTCCATGCCACAGTCGCGGGCGCGAAAGGCAATCTGCTCGGCGCCGTTGGAATGGCCATCCAGTCCGGGCTTGCCCACCACAAACTTGAGCCGCCGCCCCAGCTGGTCGGATGCCGCATTGACCGCCTCGCGCAGATCGTCCAGCCCATCCGTCTTGTTGGACATCGAGGCCGAGACGCCAGTGGGACCACGATAGGTGCCGTAGGCCTTGCGCATCTCCTCGGCCCATTCCCCGGTGGTGACGCCTGCGCGGGCGGCCTTGATTGAGGCTGGCATGATATTGGTGCCATCGCGTGCGGCGGCGCGCAGACCCTCAAGCGCAGCGGCCACCGCCGCGTCATCGCGGCTGGCGCGCCATGCATAGAGCCGGGCGATCTGCTCGGCCTCGACGGCGGGATCAACGGTCATGATGCCGCCATCCTCGGTCTGAAGCGGCGAGGGCTCGCCCTCGGTCCATTTGTTGACGCCGACCACCACGGTCTCGCCCGCCTCGATGCGATTGAGACGTTCGGCGTTGGAGTCCACGAGGCGGGACTTCATATATTCAATGGAGGCCACAGCGCCGCCCATACCTTCCAGCGTGGCAAGCTCGGCGCGCGCGCCCTCTTTCAACGCCTCAACCTTGGCGTCCACGACCGGGTTGCCATCAAAGAGGTCGCCGTATTCCAACAGATCGGTCTCATAGGCGAGGATCTGTTGCATCCGCATCGACCATTGCTGATCCCATGGGCGCGGCAGGCCAAGCGCCTCGTTCCAGGCCGGAAGCTGCACCGCACGGGCGCGGGCCTTTTTTGAAAGCGTCACGGCGAGCATTTCGATCAGGATGCGATAGACGTTGTTTTCCGGCTGCTGCTCGGTCAGCCCCAGCGAGTTCACCTGCACGCCATAGCGAAAGCGGCGGAATTTGGGGTCCTCGACGCCATAGCGGGTCCGGCAGATCTCGTCCCAGAGGTCGACAAAGGCGCGCATCTTGCACATCTCTGTCACAAAGCGGATGCCTGCGTTCACAAAGAAGGAGATGCGTCCGACCATCGCCGGGAAGTCCTCGGCGGGCACGCGCGGTTTCAGCTCGTCCAGCACCGCCTGCGCGGTGGCCAGAGCAAACGCAAGCTCCTGCTCGGGCGTCGCGCCCGCTTCTTGCAGGTGGTAGGAACAGACGTTCATCGGGTTCCACTTGGGAACATTCTGATAGCAGTATTCCGCCACATCCGCGATCATCTTGAGGCTCGGGGCCGGGGGGCAGATGTAGGTGCCGCGGCTGAGGTATTCCTTGATCAGATCGTTTTGCACCGTGCCCTGAAGTTTTGACACGTCTGCGCCCTGTTCTTCGGCGACCGCGATATAGAGGCTCAGGAGCCAGGGCGCGGTGGCGTTGATGGTCATCGAGGTGTTCATCTGTTCGAGCGGGATCTGATCAAACAGCGCCCGCATGTCGCCCAGATGCCCCACCGGCACGCCAACCTTGCCCACTTCGCCGCGCGCCAGGACGTGATCGCTGTCGTAGCCGGTCTGAGTCGGCAGATCAAAAGCCACCGAGAGCCCGGTCTGCCCCTTGGCGAGATTCGCGCGATAAAGCGCGTTGGACGCCGCGGCGGTGGAATGGCCCGCATAGGTGCGGATCAGCCAGGGCCGATCCCGATTGGGGGCTTCGGAGCGATCTTTCTGCGCGAGCGACATGGTGGGCCTCGTGAATCATCAGGTGGGTAATAAAGTTACTCTTTGGGGATCTAAACTGGAATTATGCTACCTTGTCAATTCGCCGCGTTGCGGCAATTGCTGCGCTGCGCCTTTTGCATCCGCAGAAGAGGCGCGGTTCCGGTTGTGCCGAGGGGCGGGCGCGGTAAGACTGCGGCTATGACGCAGACCGTGGAACTTCCTCTTTGGGCCTTTGTGCTGATCCTGCTGTTTGCAGCGGTGACATTTGCCTCGCATTTCCTGTTCCCTTCGGTGCGCTGGTTCTTTCGTCGCCGGCTGGAGCGCGCGGTGGCCCGGCTCAATCAACGGCTGGAGCGCCCGATCGAGCCCTTCAAGCTGGCGCGGCGCTACGACATGATCCAGCGGCTGATCTATGATCCGCAGGTGGCGCAAGCGGTGTCGGATCATGCGGCGGCGAAGGGCATTCCGGAGAACGTCGCCTTTGAGGAGGCGCGGCGCTATGCGCGCGAGATAGTGCCGTCGTTTTCGGCCTTCACCTATTTCAGCTTTGCGATCCGGGCGGCGCGGCTCCTGTCGAACGCGATCTACCGTGTACGTCTGGGCAGTTATGACGAGGGCCTGCTGAAGGCGATTGACCGGGACTCTACCGTGGTTTTTGTGATGAACCACCGGTCCAACATGGATTATGTGCTGGTGACCTATCTGGTCGCCAAACGCTCGGCCCTGTCCTATGCGGTGGGCGAATGGGCGCGGGTCTGGCCGCTCAGCCGTCTGATCCGCGCGATGGGGGCCTATTTCATCCGGCGCAAATCCCAAAACGCGCTCTACCGGGCGGTGCTGGCGGCCTATGTACGGCTGGCCACGCGCGCCGGCGTGACGCAGGCGATGTTTCCCGAAGGAGGCCTCAGCCTCACCGGGGCGATGGCGCCGCCCAAACATGGGTTGCTGAAATACATCGTCGAGGGCAGCGCCGAGGTGGGCAAGGACGTTGTCTTTGTACCGGTGGCGCTGAATTATGACCGGGTGTTGGAAGACAAGATCCTGATCCGGGCCGCGCAGACCGGCGACCGGCGGTTCCGGGCGCGGATCGGCGCGGTGATGGTGCGGCTGCTGCGCCAGTTTTGGCTCTGGATTACCGGGCGCTATCAACACGCCGGGCAGGCGGCAGTCAGCTTTGGCCGGCCGCTCAGCGTGAGCGAGCTGCCCACTGGCGCGGGCGAAGACCGCGCGCGCCTGCTGTCGACGGAGCTGATGCGCCGCATCGGCGAGGTTATCCCAGTGCTGCCGGTGCCGATGGTGAGCTATCTTCTGTTGCAACGGGGCGCGATGAGCGAGGCCGCTTTGGTGCAGGCGCTGCGCGAAACGGTGGCTTCCATGCCCCTTGCGGCCATCCATATGCCGGAACACGCCCACGGCGCAGCCGTCCAGAGTGCGATCCTGCAGATGCGCCGTCGCAAGCTCATTCGCACCTCGGGGGGAATGATCACGCCCGAGCGCAGCCAGACGGATATGCTGCGGTATTATGCCAATTCCATCGCTCACCTTGTGCCCGTCGCGCTCGAACCCCCGCCGGACTCGGAGGCGATTTCTGCACCTGCAAAAGATTATTCTGCATCCGCGGGGTCATAAAATTACAAAATGCGTATGATTGGGGTTGCAATATTACCTTCCCGTCCGTACTCCTTTGGAAGACGGCGCGATTCTGCGCTGCAGAACAAACGCGCTACGAGAGATCGAGACCAAGGGAGGCCGGCATGGCTCTGGACACGCAGGACAGCATGATGACCTACGATGCACCGCAGAAAGACCTCTATGAAATGGGGGAAATCCCCCCGATGGGCTATGTGCCCAAGAAGATGTACGCTTGGGCCATCCGTAAGGAGCGCCACGGGGAGCCCGATACTGCGATGCAGCAGGAAGTGGTCGATGTGCCGACGCTCGACAGCAACGAAGTACTGGTTCTGGTGATGGCGGCCGGTGTGAACTACAATGGTGTCTGGGCCGCACTTGGCCAGCCGATCAGCCCCTTTGACGGCCACAAGGCCCCCTATCATATCGCGGGCTCGGATGCGTCGGGCATCGTTTGGGCCGTTGGCGACAAGGTAAAGCGCTGGAAAGTTGGCGATGAAGTGGTGATCCACTGCAACCAGGACGATGGCGACGATGAGGAATGCAACGGCGGCGATCCGATGTATTCAAACAGCCAGCGCATCTGGGGCTATGAGACGCCGGATGGATCCTTTGCCCAGTTCACCAACGTACAGGCCCAGCAGTTGATGCCGCGCCCCAAGCATCTCACCTGGGAAGAAAGCGCCTGCTACACGCTGACGCTTGCGACCGCCTACCGGATGCTGTTCGGCCATGAGCCGCATGACCTGAAGCCGGGCCAGAACGTGTTGGTCTGGGGCGCGTCGGGCGGGCTTGGGTCCTATGCGATCCAGCTCATCAATACCGCGGGGGCCAACGCGATCGGGGTGATCTCGGACGAAAGCAAACGCGAGTTTGTGATGAGCCTGGGGGCCAAAGGCGTGCTCAACCGCAAGGATTTCAACTGCTGGGGGCAGCTTCCGACCGTGAACACGCCGGAATATGCCGAGTGGTTCAAGGAAGCGCGCAAGTTCGGCAAGGCGATCTGGGACATCACCGGCAAGGGCAACAACGTCGATATGGTGTTTGAGCACCCTGGTCAGGCGACCTTTCCGGTGTCGACGTTTGTTGTGAAAAAGGGCGGCATGGTGGTGATCTGCGCGGGCACATCCGGGTTCAACTGCACCTTTGACGTGCGCTACATGTGGATGCATCAAAAGCGCCTTCAGGGCAGCCATTTTGCCCATCTGAAGCAGGCCTCGGCGGCCAACAAGCTGATGATCGAACGTCGCCTTGACCCTTGCATGTCCGAAGTGTTCAGCTGGGCGGATCTGCCTGAGGCGCATATGAAGATGCTGCGCAACGAGCATAAGCCCGGCAATATGTCGGTGCTGGTGCAGGCGCCCAAAACCGGTCTGCGCACCCTTGGCGAGGTGCTCGACGCCTGAATTCACGCATGTCGCGACAGAGCTTCCTGACTGAAACATCCGCCTTTCGGGGCGGGTGTTTTTTTAACGCCCGTTTTGCCCCCCCTTTGCGTGCTTGTGTCATCTGCATGACGAGGCGCGCGAGACGCAAGTGTGGCGCAAGTATCGAAAACACTCGGATGAAGACGTGTCCGATCATCCACAACCCTTGATAGAATTCATTTTGTCGATAGCATTTATCGTAGATCAGGGTGGATTCATTTTCTTTGTAAACTATATTGATAAACAGATATGAAATTCCTTTTTCCGGGAGGGGGGCGTTGGGCTTTCGGCCATGCCCTTTGGATGCGTTCGAATAGAGACACGAAACCAGAGCAGAGCGGACATGTACTGGGTTTGAAGACCAAGGGTGGCGAACACCCGATTTACAAAGCTGTCCAGCATCGTCTGACATCAAGGCCAGACAGTATTGCGAGTTGAAATGGTACGACGTCACAGTTTTAACGCCATCCTTGAGTTGATCGAAAGCTCCGCAAATCTCGAGGAGATTGGCGAAGTTCTTGCCCAGTTCCGCAATCTTGTTGACCTCGATCATGTGATCTACCGATGGGTCGATCGCAGCGGCAGTGTCAGCGGCTGCTCGACCCTGCCGACAGCCTGGCAGGACCGTTATTCTGCCATGAGCTATCATCGCATCGATCCGGTTGTAATCGGTTGCTATACCGCATTTCATCCGGTCGATTGGCGCGATCTGGACTGGTCTGCGCGTCTTGCGTCGGCCTATCGCAAGGACTCCATAGCCTTTGGGGTCGGCAATCAGGGCTACAGCGTTCCGGTGCGCGGGCCAGCCGGGCAATATGCCATCCTGAGCATCACAAAATCCTGCGAAGGCGAGGTTTGGGATAAATTCACCCAGAAACACAGCCGCGACCTGATCCTGTTGGCGCATTATGTCAATCGCCGCGCGCTGGAGTTCGAGGTGAGCTATTACCCAACCCCGGAGCAGCCGCTCTCCATGCGCGAGTCCGAGGCACTCAGCCTTTTGGCCGAAGGCATGAGCCGCGCGCGCGCCGCCGAGGCGATGGCGATTTCCGAACACACGCTTCGGGTCTATATCGAGGGTGCACGCAGCAAGTTGCAGGCTCAGAACACCACGCATGCGGTGGCGCGTGCGGTGACAATGGGGCTGATTGCAACCTGATCCCACTGGTGCGCGCGTGCGCCCAGCTGTAATGTCGCGCCATGACACAGGCTCCTTCCTCAGCGCCCGCGCTGCAATTCTCTGATGATCAGGCGCAAGCTTTTGATTCCCTTTCCGAACAGCTACGCAAAGCCGGGGTTGATCTGGGTGAGGATCTGCTGCATCCGCCGCGTGGAGAAACCGGCGTCAGCGCAGTGATCGGCAAGGCCGGATCGGGCAAGACCTTGTTGCTATCGGAGTTCTACAAAGCCCTGGCCGCCGCCGGTGTCGAAGTGGTGTCGGGTGATTACGAGAGTCGCAAAAAAGGCGAGAAACGCACGCTGGCGATCCTCGCGCCAACCAACAAGGCCGCCAGCGTCCTGCGCCTGCGCGGTGTGCCGGCGACCACCATTCACCGTATTCTCTACACGCCGGTGTATGACCCGGAATATGAGCGCATCGCCGAGTGGCTGGCGGGAGAGGGCGACCGGCCCGAGATCGAGGGGCTGAGCGACGAGGCGCTGGCGCGCGCCGAAGCCTTTTACGCCACCAATAAATCCATACCCGGCGCACTGGCGGCGGCGGGTTTGCGGGGATCGGACTTTATCACCGGCTGGAAACGGCGCGAAGAGCCTCTGGACATTGGTTTTGTCGATGAGGCCTCGATGCTGGACGATCGCCAGTTCGAAGACCTGAAGGAGATTTTCCCGACGCTTGTGCTGTTTGGGGATCCGGCGCAGTTGGCGCCCGTGAACCAATCGGGTTCGATGGTGTTTGACGACCTGCCCGAAGAGCGCAAGCTGATCCTCAATCGCATTCACCGCCAAGAAGCCGACAACCCGATCCTCGATCTGGCGCATGCGCTGGCGGACCCGCAGATGGGGTTTGAGGATTTTGAGCGCATGGTCGAGGAAAAGGCGCGTCAGGACGAACGTGTGGTCTGGGGCCAGCGGGTCGAGGTGGATCTGATGGCGCGCTCGCCGGTTCTGGTCTGGCGCAACAACACCCGCATCCGGCTCATCAACGCGTTTCGGGCCGTGCATGGCGCGCCAGAGGATCAGCTTCTTGAGGGGGAGCCACTGATTTGCGACGGGCTGGAGCTTCCGCTCAAACACCGCAAGAAGCGGCTCGATCTGGAAGCGCGCGGACTCATCAAGGGGGCGCAGGTCATCTACCTCGGTCCCGGGCGCAAGCCCGGGTTTTCGCGCCTGCATGTGATGGGCGCCGAAGATCCGCAGGTCTCGGCCGCCTCGATCGTGAAGATCGAAAAACCCGAGGAAGAAGAACCCTTTATCCCCTTTGCCGCGCGCATGGGGGCGACGTTTTTGCACGGTGCGGCGGTTACGATCCACAAGGCGCAAGGCAGCCAATGGGAAACGGCGCAGGTCTTTGCGCCCGACATCTATGCGGCAGCGCGGATGGGGCGGGTCGAGGCGGGCCAGCCCCTGTGGAAACGGCTGGCCTATGTGGCGATCACCCGCGCACAGGAACGGCTGATCTGGGTGGTGCGCAACCGGTTGGCCAAACCTACGGGGCCGCTGCCGGTCGAGGATCTCAAGCAGGTTGCGGCGCCCACACTGACATTGGAAGCACAGGACGCGGAGGCCTCTTTATGACAAAATCCATTCTCGTCACCGGCGCGAGTTCCGGTATCGGCCGGGCGGTCGCAGAGCTGTTCCTGGCGGAGGGCTGGACGGTGGGTCTCTTGGCACGGCGCGCGGAGAAACTGGCGGAGGTCGCCGAGGATCAACGCCGTGCCGTGGTGCTGCCTGCAGATGTAACCGACCCCGCCGCCGTGGAGGGCGCATTTGATCGCTTCTGCACCGAGGCCGGGCGGATCGATGTCTTGTTCAATAATGCGGGGATTTTCACCCCGCCGGGCACAATCGACGAAATCGCGCTGGAGGATTGGTTTGCGGCGGTGAATGTGAACCTCAACGGGATGTTCCTGAGCGCGCGGGCCGCATTTGCCCGCATGCGCCATCAAACCCCGCGGGGGGGACGGATCATCAACAATGGCTCCATCGCCGCCCATGTGCCGCGCCCGGGCACCGTGCCTTATGCGGCGACAAAGGCTGCGATCACCGGGCTCACCAAATCGCTGTCTCTGGATGGGCGGGCTTATGACATTGCCTGTGGGCAGATCGATATCGGCAATGCCCGCACGCCGATGGTTGCAGATCTGGCGCAGCGCATGGCCGAGGCCAATCCCGAGGCGCCGCCGATGGACTCCTTTGACGTGGGCGATGCGGCGCGATCAGTGTTCCATATGGCCGAGTTGCCACTGGAGGCCAATGTGCAGTTCATGACCGTGATGGCGACCAAGATGCCCTATATCGGGCGCGGCTGACCTCTGGTGCGAATCCGGGGCGGGGAGGCTCCCGCCCATTTGCCCTGCGCCTTGTGGCACATGGCCCCGGGTTGGGCCGGGCGCCGCGCTGATGCGCGGCGCGGTTGCGTCCGCTTCAGCGTGCGCGCAGGAGCTGGAACCCGGCCGCCGCGCCCCAGCCCGAGACCACCGCGATCACAAGTGCCAATAGGCCGTAAATTGCGGGCTGTTCGCGCGACAGGTTGAACAGGAACCGCTCCATCCCGACCTTGTTGACCTCGATCACCGTCTCGTATTGCGACACCACCCGCCCGGCGCGGGTCAGGAAAATCCGGGTCCGGTAGTGGCCCTCGATCAGGTCTGCCGGCATGCGCAGCGCAGTGCGGAATAGGGTCTGTTCGTCCACCGCAACGGTGTTTTCCTGCAAGGAGTAGAGTCCCTTTTCCTCGCGGATCCGCATCAGCGCCTCTGTAAAGCTCTGCGCGCCCTCGACCGTTGCCCCCACGGATCGGATGGCCCGGTTGATGGAGATCTTGTGGCGTAGATCTTCTGTGTCACTCAGGGCCTCGGAAAACGGGGCTGAGGTGGCGACGGCATAAAAGCTCGGCGCGGAGTCGACGGTGACGGCCTCGGTATTGACCCAGATGCCCAACTCGCGGTCCTTGCGGCGCACCAGCACGGTTTCGCTTGGACCTGCGACGGTGACGACCACCTCAAGCGGGGCTTCGGTGGCGATAGGGCTTTCGCGTTTCACGGCGCCAAAAATCAGGATTTCAGAGCCATCAAAGGTCGCGGTGATGGCGACACGATCCTGACTGAGGCCGAGCACCACCTCTTCGGCAGTGGCCGTCAGAGCAGAGAGCGTGGCACATATCGTAAAGAAGATCAGACGCAGCAGGGACATCAGCGGACCTCCCGGAGCGGGCTGAGCGAGTACAGCTCGCTTGGTTCCAACAGGAGATCCAGCGCCAGCTTGCCGCAGACAAGGAGCACCAAGAGCGCAAGAAGAATGCGCAGCTGTTCGGCCTTGAGGAGCATGCCGATGCGGGTGCCAAATTGCGCGCCCACCACGCCGCCGATCAGCAGAAGGACTGCCAGCACGATGTCGACGGTCTGGTTGGTGACCGCGTGCATCATGGTGGTGGCTGCGGTCACGGTGATGATCTGGAACAGCGAGGTGCCGACCACAACCTTGGTTGGCATGCCCAGGAGGTAGATCATCGCAGGCACCATGATGAAGCCGCCACCGACCCCCATGATCGCGGTGAGCATCCCCACAAATAGCCCGACGGCTACGGGTGGGACCACGGAGATATAGAGCCCGGACGTGCGAAAGCGCATCTTGAAGGGCAGGCTATGGACCCAGCCGCGCTGGCGGCGTTTGGGCGCGCCGCCGCGTTTGGATTTGCGCAGGGCGTTCACGCTCTCGATGAACATGAGACCGCCGACAATTCCGAGGAAAACCACGTAGCAGAGCGTGACAAAGAGATCGATTTGCCCCAGCGATTTCAGATAATTGAAAATCGCAACGCCTAATCCCGCGCCGATGAGACCCCCGAGTTGCAGCACGGCTCCCATCTTGAGGTCCACGGTGCGGCGACGCAGATGTGCCAGAACGCCAGACACCGAAGAGGCCACGATCTGATTGGCGCCGGTGGCCACGGCAACCGCAGGCGGGATGCCGATAAAGAACAAAAGCGGCGTCAGAAGGAACCCGCCGCCGACCCCGAACATGCCGGACAGCACCCCAACCATGCCACCCAGTCCCAGAATCAGGAACGCATTCACGGCCACTTCGGCGATGGGGAGGTAAATATTCATATCCCTGGGGCGTCTTCTGCTGGCGGATGGGCATGGGCATGCTGCAACGCGGCACCCCATGGGACGGAGTTGCATTGACCATAGAACAGGCTGATTTTGAAAGCGACCGCCCAGAGCCGAAAAAACACCCCCGCGCTCAGGACTGAGGCGGGGGTGCTACAGGATGACTGAAAGGATGTGCTTTGGACAGAAGCCTTTAGCGTTCCTTTACATAGGGCTGACCCCCGGCGCGCGGCGGGATTGCCTTGCCGACAAACCCCGCAAGGATCACAACGGTCAGCACGTAGGGCAGGGCGTCCATAACCTGCACCGGGATCGAAACCCCGCCGAGCTGGATGCTCTGGAACCGCAGAGCGACCGCTTGCAACAGACCAAACAGCAGACAGGCGCCAAGCGCGTGCCAGGGGCGCCATTTGGCAAAGATCAGCGCGGCCAGCGCGATATAACCCCGCCCTGAGGTCATTTCCTTGACAAAGCCCGCCTGCAGACCTGTCGCGAGATAGGCCCCGGCGATACCGCAGAGCACGCCCGCGATGCCAATGGCGGCAAAGCGCAGGCTGCGCACCGACACACCTGCGGTGTCGACGGCGGCCGGGTTTTCCCCCACCGCGCGCAGGCGCAGGCCAAACCGCGTGCGAAACAGAACCCACCACGTCAGCGGCACCATCAGGACGGCCACATAAACCAGAATGGAATGACCGGAGATCAACTCGGACCAGATCTGCTGGATCACATTGGCTTCGGCGATCATTTCGCTCAGGGGGCGCCCGGCGGCCTCGGCGTCCGAAGGGCCGATGGCAAAGGGCAGTTCAATCCCGTTGAAACGGCCTTCGGTCAAGAGCGACGGCGTGCGGCCCCCCTGGCGGAACCAGCTCTCGGCGATCAATACGGTCAGGCCGGAGGCGAGGAAGTTGAGCGCCACACCCGAGATCAGCTGATTGCCCCGGAAGGTGATCGAGGCCAGTCCATGCAGCCCCGAGAGCAGCAGCGACGCGCCAATCCCGGCCAGAAGGCCCAGCCAGACGTTGCCGGTAACGGCCGCAACCGCAGCGGAGAAAAACGCCGCCATCAGCATCTTGCCCTCAAGGCCGATGTCAAAGATACCTGCGCGTTCGGAAAAGAGACCCGCAAGACAGGCCAGCAGCAGCGGGGTCGCCATGCGAACGGTGCTGTCAAACACCTGAATGAGTGTCAGGAAATCCATCAGGCGTTCTCCTTCCGGAAGGCGAGGAAGATCTTTTCAATCGGCATGCGGACCATATTGTCGAGCGCACCGGTAAAGAGGATCACAAGCGCCTGAATGACCACGATCAGCTCGGAGGGGATATTGGTCCAGAGCGCGAGCTCTGCGCCGCCTTGATAGAGGAACCCAAAGAGGATCGCCGCGAGGAAGACCCCAAACGGGTGGTTGCGCCCCATCAGGGCCACCGCGATCCCGATAAAGCCAGCGCCTTCGGTGGCGTTCAGCACCAGGCGCTCAGCCTCGCCCATGACGTTGTTGGTTGCCATCAACCCGCAGAGCGCGCCGGAGATCAGCATGGTGATCATGACGGTGCGCACCGGCGAGATGCCCGCATAGACGGCGCCGCGCTCGGATTTGCCGAGGGCGCGGATTTCGTGGCCCAGCGGCGTATGCCAGATGAGGCCCCAGACGACGATACAGGCGGCAATGCCCACAAAGAGCGTGACATTGGCGGGGGCGGATTTGGAGAACTCGATGCCGATGGGCGCGAGGATCTCGTGCAGAGAAGGCAGCTGCGCGCTTTCGGGGAATTTCGCGGTGGAAGGGTCCATCGCGCCCTTGGGTTTCAGGGCATTCACCAGCATGTAGTTGAGCACCGCCGCAGCGATGAAGTTGAACATGATGGTGGTGATCACGATGTGACTGCCGCGTTTGGCCTGCAGATAGGCGGGGATCGCTGCCCAGGCGGCGCCAAAGATCCCGGCACCGAGGGCTGCAAAGATCAGCGCAATCGACCAATGCGGGAAGGGAATATAGAGGCAGACAAGCGCAAGACCCAGTCCGCCGATCATGGCCTGACCTTCGCCGCCGATGTTAAAGAGCCCCGCATGGGCGGCCACCGCCACCGCAAGCCCGGTAAAGAGGAAGTTGGTGGCATAATAGAGCGTGTAGCCCCAGCCATAGGTGGATCCCAGCGCGCCGTTCACCATGAGGTTCAGCGCCTCGATCGGGCTTTCCCCGATCAAGAGGATCACGATTGCGGAAATCACTGCGGCCAACAGGAGGCTGATCAGAGGGATCAGCACCACATCGGCCCATTTAGGCATCTTTTCCATTTACGCGGCCTCCCCCGCGACGCCGGCCATCAACAGGCCGAGTTCTTTCTCATCGGTTTGATCTGCGGGACGTTCGCCCATGATCTTACCGTCAAACATCACCGCAACCCGGTCGCTGAGCGACAGGATTTCCTCAAGCTCCACCGAGACCAGCAGGATCGCCTTGCCTTGGTCGCGCAGCTCCACAATCTGCTGGTGGATAAATTCGATCGCACCAATATCGACCCCGCGCGTCGGCTGGCCGATCAGCAGCAGGTCGGGGTTGCGCTCGATTTCACGGGCCACAACGATTTTCTGCTGATTGCCACCGGAAAAGCTCTTGGCCGCAAGCCAGGGGTTCGGCGGGCGGACGTCGAATTTTTCCATCTTGGCTTCGGTGTCGGCGCGCAGGCGCGCGTTGTCCAGAAGCAGGCCCTTTTTATAGATGTCCTCGCGGTGATAGCCGAAGGCGACGTTTTCCCAAGCGTGGAAATCCATAATCAGGCCTTCGCGCTGGCGATCCTCGGGGACATGCGCGATACCGGCGTGGCGGCGCGCGCGCGCATCCGAGCCCTTGCCCGAGAGCGGCAGCGGCTGGCCGTTGACGCGAATATTGCCGGTGCCTTCGCGCATGCCGCCCAGAACCTCAAGGAGTTCGGATTGGCCGTTGCCCGCAACGCCCGCAATGCCGAGGATCTCGCCTGCGCGCACGGTGAGGTCAATGTCCTTCACGCGCTGCACACCGGCACTGTCCACAACCGAGAGTTTCTCGATCTCGAGGATGGGCTTGCCCGGGGTGGCGGGCACTTTATCGACGCGCAACAACACCTTACGGCCCACCATCAGCTCTGCAAGCTGCTCGGGGCTGCTTTCGGCGGTCTTTACGGTGGCGGTCATCTGGCCACGGCGCATCACCGAAACGGTATCGGTATATTCCATGATTTCACGCAGTTTATGCGTGATCAGAATGATGGTTTTTCCTTCCGAACGCAGCCGGTCGAGAATGCGAAACAGCTGATCTGCCTCGGCCGGGGTCAGCACCCCGGTGGGTTCGTCCAGAATGAGGATCTCTGCCTTGCGGTAGAGGGCTTTCAGGATCTCTACCCGCTGCTGCATGCCAACGCCGATTTCGTCGATGCGTTTGTCGGGATCAACATAGAGCTCGTATTCTTCCTCAAGCTCCTTGAGCTCCTTGCGGGCCCGAGAGAGCGAGGGCATCAGCAGGCCGGAATCCTCGGCGCCAAGCACGATGTTTTCAAGGACGGTGAAATTCTCGACCAGTTTGAAATGCTGGAACACCATGCCGATCCCTGCGGCGATGGCGGCCTGACTGTCGGGGATCTCGGTCTTTTGACCCTTGATCCAGATCTCGCCTTTGTCGGCCTTGTAAAACCCATAAAGAATGCTCATCAGCGTGGATTTGCCCGCGCCGTTTTCCCCGATGATCCCATGGATCGTGCCGGGCTGAACGCTGATGGAAATGTCCTTGTTTGCCTGGACGGGGCCAAAGGCCTTCGAGATGCCTTTGAGTTCGATTGCTGGTGCCGTCATCGCGGTTCCCCTGTCATCTCATCGCCGGTCCCCGCGTGCGCAAACGCGTGGTTTTCATGTTCATGTTAAGAAACACCGGGACGGGAAAAACCAAACCCGGAGGGCACGCGGAACGCGACCTCCGGGCCATATGCAAACACCCCCTCCGCCGCAGGATGTCCCAGGCGGAGAGAGGTGCGGATCACTGTGATCAGAAGTTCAGAACCGGGCAGCTGTCGTCGCTGGTGTAGTTGTGAACTTTGAGCTCGCCGGAAATGATCTTGGCTTTGGCATCTTCCACCGCGGCCTGCATCTCTGCGGTGACCAGCTCGGCGTTGTTTTCATCCATTGCATAGCCAACACCGTTGTCGGAGAGGTCAAGGGTGACCTTGCCGATTTCGAGATCTTCGCCAGCTTTCAGGATTTCATAGACGGCCACGTCCACGCGCTTGAGCATGGAGGTGAGAACCTTGCCCGGGTGCAGGTGGTTCTGGTTGCTGTCCACACCGATGGAGAGGATGCCCTCATCTGCTGCGGTTTGCAGAACGCCAACGCCGGTGCCGCCCGCAGCCGCGTAAACCACGTCCGCGCCCTGAGAAATCTGCGCTTTGGTCAGCTCGGAGCCTTTGACCGGGTCATTCCAGGCTGCCGGGGTGGTGCCGGTCATGTTGGAGATGATGGTCGCATCGGGGTTCACGGCCTTCACGCCCTGCGCGTAGCCACAGGCAAATTTGCGGATCAGCGGCACGTCCATACCACCGATGAAGCCCACGGTGCCGGACTTGGAGGCTTCCGCCGCCAGCATGCCCACGAGGAAGGAGCCTTCGTGCTCGGAGAAGCTCACAACGTGGACGTTGGGCGCGTCGACCCAACCGTCGATGGTGACGAATTTGGTGTCAGGGTAGTCGCCGGCCACTTCTTCCAGCGGCGCGCTCATGGCGAAGCCGGTGGTGATGATCGGGTTGGCACCGGATTCAGCGAAACGGCGCAGCGCCTGTTCCCGCTGGGCTTCGGACTTCATTTCAATCTCGAGGTACTTGCCGCCGGTCTCATCCGCCCAACGCTGCGCGCCGTTATAGGCCGCTTCGTTAAAGGATTTGTCGAACTTGCCACCAAGGTCGAAGATCACAGCCGGGTTTGCCAGTGCGCTACCTGCGGTCAGCGCAACTGCGGCAGCAGCGCCCATGAGCGATTTCATCAGGGTCATTCAGATACTCCCAGTTTTTTCTTTCTTACCCCGCATCGCGGGCATGTCCGTTCAAAAAGGTGGAGCGATTTAGCCTGTTGCGCATGCCCGGGGTCAACATATTTTTGACCAGCCGGTCTAAAAATGTGAATTTCCGTTAAGGAAGTTCCCGTTTCATGAGCAAGGCATCCGCCGCTTCAGCTTCTGGTCGCGGATAATAGGCCTTTCGAATCCCGACAAGGCCGAATCCGCAAGCCGAGTATAGCGCTTGCGCGGCAAGGTTGTCTTGTGCGACCTCAAGAAAAGCGTCTGTGGCGCCGCGTGTCGCTGCGTTATGCATCCACATCTGCATGATCTTGCGCCCATGGCCCTGTCGCTGTTCATCCGGATGCGTTGCGATGGTGAGCAGCTCTGCCTCGCCCGCGACTTCACGCACCACGGCAAAGGCGCGCGCATCCCCGGTCAGATATGTGAAACGATCCGACAGAAGGTCGCCAAACTCAGCCTCCGTCCAGGGGCGGGACTGCGTAAAGGCGGCGCGATGTGTCGCGGCAAGCGCGGCGGGGCTGTCATCCATGGTGCTGTCCGTCATGGATCAGTCATCAAGAAGGGCGGGCGGCTGCTCGCGGGAGGGGGCCGCGTCGGCCTCGCGCAGATAGAGCGGCGCGGGGGCAGGGAGGTCAGGTGCACCAAGACGGCTAGCGGCGATACGGGCAATCGCCTCGGCCACCGGATAGCGTGGCTCTGCGACGGTGCCGTTACAGCGCATTGCGATCTCGCTGGCCTGCTGCCCCACACACATCGCTCCGTCCAGAAGCGGTGGCAGCGTCTCAAGCGTAAAGAGGCCGGGGGGCTGATCCACTACCTGCAGATAGAGGTGGTCACGGCGCGCATCGACGCTCGATATCACCGGGGCGTTTTGCCCAAAGGCCTGCGCCTCAAGACTGGAGACGCCGATGGCCGGCACGTCTAACCCCAGCGCCAGCCCACGCGCCGCCGAAACAGAGATCCGGATGCCGGTGAAATTGCCGGGGCCAATGCCAACAGCAATGGCGTCCAGATCGCTCCAGTTGGCTTCGCCCTCGGTCAGGATCTCTTCGATAAGAGGCATCAGCCGTTCGGCCTGCCCGCGCGCCATCTCCTCGCGGCGCTGTGCCACAAGAGTCTCTCCCCGCAGCAAGGCCGCCGCGCAATGGGCGGAGGAGGTGTCAAATCCCAGGATCAGGGGGGCTTTGGCTGGCATCTGCAGTCTGTCTCTTTGAGGGTGCGGTCCCCTGTCTGTGGCAGAGCGGCGCACGACTCGCAAGTCATTGCGGGGTGCCGTCATTGGCCCGGCGGTGACGAGGTGATCAATGCGAGGCAGCATCGCGAGGGCCGTCTAGAAAAAAACCGGCCAGAGCGTCGCGCTCCTGGCCGGTCCTTAAAAGGCGTTCTGCGTGTTGTCGTGCGCGCCGGGGGTGTCGGGTTTAGACCGCGACAGGGCGCACTTCTGTTACCTCGGGGATGTAGTGGCGCAGCAGGTTCTCGATCCCCATCTTGAGCGTGAGGGTCGAAGACGGGCAGCCCGCGCAAGCGCCCTGCATATGCAGGTAGACAACCCCACGATCAAAGCCGTGGAAGGTGATGTCGCCGCCATCCTGCGCCACCGCCGGACGCACGCGGCTGTCCAGCAGTTCCTTGATCTGGTTGACAATCTCGCCGTCTTCGCCGGTGTGTTCCGCGTGGCCGGAGGCTTGCTGCTGGCCTTCGTTGATCACTGGCTGGCCGGATTGGTAATGCTCCATCACGGCGCCCAGAACGGCGGGTTTGATGTGATCCCACTCGACCGAGTCGTCCTTGGTGACTGTGACAAAATCATTGCCAAAGAACACGCCTGTGACGCCGCTCACCGCAAAGATGCGCTGAGCCAATGGGGATTTTGAGGCCGCTTCGGCAGAAGGGAAGTCGGCGGTTCCTGCATCCAGAACGGTCTGGCCGGGCAGGAATTTCAATGTCGCCGGGTTCGGCGTGGATTCGGTCTGGATAAACATTTCGGCTCTCCGTCAGGTTGACCCGGTAAACTACGTTCACCGGGGCCTGTCAAGTTTTGGAATGGTTCTAAAGTAGAGCCTGAAGCGCGAATTGCAAGGGTTCATACACCTTGCCCTGCCGCGCGTGCCATCGCCCTGCCGCGCGCGCCATCCGTCCACCGAGGCGGGGTGCGTGCGCGCCCTATGGTGCCGCGATGGCGCCAGACGCATTGATCGCCGCATCAACAGGTTGCGGCTGGTGCAGCGCCTCAAATGGTGCAACCGGCAACGCATGATGCAGGGTTTGCCGGTCCGCGATGCGCTTGAAGAGCAGAAAAGCCTGGGAGGCCCCCCGGACAGCAGCATCGGCCTCTTCTTCGGTCATGGCGTTGAGCGTTGCGACCAGACGGCGCCAGATCGTCTTGTCAATCGCCGGGAAATAGGGCGCCGGGTCGATATCAAGATGCGCGCGGATCTTGTTGGCAATCAGCGTTGCCCCAAACGCAGAGCCATGAATGACATAGAGCCCCCCAAGTGCCCCGTAGCGATCCGTGGGCAATGCCACCGGCGGCGCGTGTTGTGTTTGCAGATGTGCGGGCAGGCCATGGTGCAAGCGCTGCAGGTAAGCCGAGAGCGAAAAGTCCGCCCATTCTCCCGAAGCTGCACGCGCGCGCTCGATTTCCTTGGCTGCGCCAAGAGATACCGCCGATGCGGTCTCAATCTGCGCGAGGGTCACGGAAGGGGCCAGCAGGCATGCCATGACAGGATGATGATGCATCTCCTGATGCTGCGGGTCGGTGGCCAGCCTGAGCCGCTCACGTCCGCCGATTTCTCCAGCCTTGGTCATCTCAGGTTGGATCCTCGCAGGGCCATTCAAAGACGAAACGCGCGCCGTCGCGATAGCTGGTGTCCAGATAGATCTGCCCGTGGTGGCTCTTGGCGATTTCGGTGCAGATCGCCAGACCAAATCCACAGCCCTCGCCACCATCGTGAAGGCGCGTGGCCTGCTCAAATATCTTTTCCGCATGTTTGGACTCGATCCCGGGGCCGTTGTCGGTCACGATCAGCCGGTTCATCTCGCCATCGAGCACCTCGCCCGTGATGTCGATTTGCAAAGGCTGATCCGATTTTGCGTATTTGATTGCGTTTCCACAGAGGTTGAGCAGCAGACGTGTGATGAGATCAGACGCGACGGTACAGTCTGGCAATGCCCCGACGTTGATCTGCCCCCCCGCCTGTTCGAGGTCATATTTGATCAGCAGCTTTGTATCTTCGGCCAGTTTCTTGAGGTCTGTCTTGCTGAACTTTGCTGTCGGCTGCTCGCGCAGCAGGGTCATCTCCAGCAGACTCTCGGTCAGGTTTTGCAGCTTCCTGGCCTGCGCCAGTGCGAGTTCCTGATGCTCTCGCGTTGTGGTTTTTTCAAAATCATCCTCTTCCATCCAGCCAAGCGCGGCGCTGATCCCCCGCAAGGAGCCTTTGATGTCATGTGCTGCCGTATGGGCAAATTTGCGCAGGGAGGAGTTCTCTTCCTTCAGCAGGAGCTGCGAGGTGATGATGTCGAGAAACTCCTTGAAGATCTCGCGTGCGGCTTCCAGTTCGGCCTCTTCCCAGGGCAGGCTTTGATCGCGGTGTTCTTCGACCCATTTGTCAAACGACTGTCGTGGCCCCAGGGTGACGCCCGTTTTCGGGTCGATCTTGGCCTGCGCGTCGGGGCGTCCAGCCCATGCGACCCGCCGTGTGATCGGCCCCCGAAACCACAAGAGTTGACAGACCCGGTGCATGACAATCGGCTGCACAAGGACGCCACAGGCGGTGTCGATGTGATGCTTTGCTTCGGGCAAATCAGCATGGAGGGACGCGGTCTGGAACTGATCCACATCCTCCATATTGGTCTTGCTCCATTGCACAAGCTTGCGAATGAAATTCTCGGGGGGGACCTCTCCTGAGGTGTGCATATTGGTGCCGAACTGAAAGGCAAAACCATCCGCGCGAAGGAACTTCTGCAGGATCGGGACCAGCGTCTTGATCACATCTTCTACATCGCCTGTGCGCCGCATTTCCGCGGCAAATTCATTCTCGATCCGGCGCAGGCGGCTGATCATGTCAGCGGTGGCCATACGCTCGGTCTGGTCGAACTTCAGCATCAGGGCCGTGCCAATTTCCTGCACCAGGCTCCAGCTGTCGGCGGGCACCACCATCGACCCTCCGCTGTGGCAGGCGATCAGGCCCCAGAGCTTGCCTTTGTCCATCAGGCTGCAGGAAAACGAGCTTCCTGCGCCAATGTTGCGCAAATAGGCGGTGTGCATGGCCGACACAGAGCGGTTCATTGCCCAGGTCAGATCAATGTCCCCAGCACCGGAGGTGAGCGCGCGAATGGCGATATTGTCGTCATCCACGCGCCCCACAAAACGAAAGGGGACAATTTCCATCAAGGCGCGGACCTGTTTTGGAATATCTCCGCTGGGAAAGTGCATGCCCAAATAACTCGGTAGGCTGCCGTCATTGCTCTCGGCGATGGTTTCCCCCGACCAATCCGGAAGAAAGCGATATATCTTTACCCGGGAAAACCCCGTCAGCGTGCGCACTGTATTGCAGGCGATCTGCATTGCTGCGTCGAACGTGGGGGCCGCCATGATCTGCGCGCATGCTGGTCCGCTCATACGCATGCGTTTGCGCGCTTGCGACGCGGATGGGGCTTCGTTCAGGACAAATTCGATGACCCGCCGCCCATCATGCACATGGCAGATGGTGTCATATACGCAATCGTCCACATTGCGTTGGCTTTCCAGGATCTCGTGGACAATGTTTTGGCCATTGTCCGGCTCGGCCAGCTCGTCTGCAATGTCCGGCGCGATTTCCGTCAGGCTAAAGCCCAATATGGCCTCGACCGGTCGCCCCAGAAAGAGATGCGCATTCTCCGAGGCCCCTATTATCAAACCAGTTTCCGGGTCCTGTACGATCAGCGCGCCGGTATTTTGAATTAAACCAGAAAGATGAATCGGTTCACTGTCGCAGCTGTCCAATGTAGCGGCGGGGGTTCGGGCAAAAAAACTGGCAAGCGACGAATTCATTGCGGATCTCCATCACGAATGAATTAATAAAATGTCGGAAAGTGTAAACAATCGCTCAACGTTGCGTCGCTGGTATCGCTTTTTATGGGGAGGTCGCCGTAAATACTACGCAAGGTAAGGGCAACAATATCGCAATATTTCGGGGAAGATATGCTCTTTTAATGAAAGGCGTCTGGCCGGTTTCGGGAGAATGGTTCCAGATCAGTGTCTTGCGACCCATGTTTCGCAATTCAACCTAAGGCAGAAGGTGCCGACAGGACTCTCATTAAGAGTGGAATAAATCGTTCTGGGCGAGTGGTGAGAAGCCAAAAAATCTCCCTCACCGCGTCGTCAATGTGCATTGGTACGTGGCGCACCAAGGTTAAGAAAAAATCCCAGTCGCAGCATTCGCTTTGGACACGCCAGCGCATTGAGATGGTCCAGCGCAGGAATACGCGCCCTGTTCCAGCAGGTGCTTAGTCCAGGTCGCAGCTCGGTGCGGCTTCTTCTGAGAAGGCCAGATCAAACGTGCGCCGCAGGGCGACATCCACATCCGCCAAGGTAACGGGCAGGCCGAGGTCGACGAGGCTGGTGGTCCCATGCTCGCTGATCCCGCAGGGAACGATGCCCGAAAAATGCGAAAGATCCGGCTCCACGTTGATAGAAATACCGTGAAAGCTGACCCATTTGCGCAGCCGGATACCGATGGCTGCGATCTTGTCCTCGGCCACGGCACCGGCGGGCGTGAGGGGCTTTTCCGGTCGCTCCACCCAGACGCCAACACGACCATCGCGAATGTGGCCCGTGACATTGAACTCTTCCAGAGCAAGAATCACCCAGCGTTCAAGCTGGCGCACGAAACACCGCACGTCCTTGCCGCGCTCGGCAACGTTGAGCATCACATAGATTACCCGCTGCCCCGGCCCATGGTAGGTATACTGCCCGCCACGTTTGGTCACATGAACGGGAAAGCGGTCCGGGTCCGTCAGGTCTTCGATCCGCGCAGAGGTGCCAGCGGTGTACAGCGGCGGATGTTCGAGCAGCCAGATGCACTCTTCTGCCTCGCCTGCGGCAATGGCCTCGGCGCGCTCTTCCATGAAGCGGGTGGCCTCTTCATATGAGACCAGACCGTCGGAGGTGATCCATTCAACCATGCTGCCCGCTCCTTGCGTAGTCCCGTGCATCGGGGTGCATCATAAATTGGACACGCCAGTGCGCACGACTCGGAGCGCGCCCACGCGTGTCTCTTCTGACACTGCCATAATTTCTTCTGCCGTCGAGTGCGAGGCCTTATTCACAAGGCACAAGGCTGAGACCGCGCCGCGCCAGTGGGGGGCAGCCTTGGCGGGGCCAAGCGCGACGCTCATCATTGCGGGAAGGGTGCGAAGATGAGATCCAAAGCCGTCGCAAAATCAACGAATTAACGGATCGGTCAGATGAATTTTGAAGGCCAGCGCCGCGCCTGAAAAGAAAACTCAAGAATTTTGCGTTTTCCCTCTTCACATCCCTGAGGGGCTGATTTATACGCCCTCTCACACCAAGTCATAGACAGTGCGGTCGTGGCGGAATTGGTAGACGCGCAGCGTTGAGGTCGCTGTGGGGTAACTCCCGTGGAAGTTCGAGTCTTCTCGACCGCACCATTTCATCAGAAATGAAAATTATCCTCCCTTGTTGGGATGCCGGTGTGAATTTCGATTTAGTGACGGTTCAGTTGAAGCAGCGCACATTCGCGCGGCTTGAGCGTGATCCGTGCAGCAGGTCCATACTCTTGCCAGTCTGACATGAGGTCGAGAATCTCGGCTCGGGTGTCCGCGTCAAAAGCATCAAGGGTTTCAGCGCCGGGGTGGTAGCTTTCGCTGTCCAGACCATTGGCACGCACGATCTCGTGGCGGTCAAAGAGGATGTGCACATAGCACACCTGCGTGCCATCGCTGAGAATCCGAATGCTGTCTCCATTGACCAGATGCTTCGCTTTGATGAGCACCTCGGGCTGGCCAAATTGCAGATCCGCGAGCTCTGATCGGATCAGGACGCGGTGATTGGGCGAAAGTGCGATCTGGCCATGGTGGCCCAAAGCGTTGCGGGCGATCAGCACTGGTGCGTTGCGGCCCCGCGCGAGTCGGGTGCTGCGACCGATCCAGCGCAGTGGTTGTGGCCCATGGTCCCGCGTCATCACCTGCATGCCGACGGTGAGATCTTCGACCGCGATCGGCCCCGCTTCGGTGTCGATCAACGTGCCCGCGACAAAGCAGGGGGGCGCTGTGAGTTTGGTGTCAACCGTGACGGTGCCGGTCGCGGTATTTCCTGCCTCGTCCACCACTGTGTAGGTGAAGCTGTTGGTTTCATCCTCGGGGCTGTCGTTGGTGATCGACAAGGTTCCGTCGGGATTGAGGGTAATCACCTCACCGCTTGCGAGCGTCACCGACTCTCCGGCCGATATTGCGGTGCCCGCGATATGGGAAATGGTCAGAGGACCCTTGCCCGCCCCGGCGTCATTGCCGAGAATATCAATCACTTCCGAGCCATTCCCGGAGATGGAAACAAAGTCGTCCGTCGCGGTCACAGAAGAGGCAAAGGGACCGGTAAGCGTGTCGATATCGGAGTTCCAGACCAGATCCCCCTGCAAGCCACCGCCGGGCAGGCTGGTGAAATCCAGCGTCATCGTGGTGTAGAGATCCCCTACGGGCGCATTGCCATCGAGCCCCGCGATCCCGGAGTAGGTCGCGGTGATCGTGCCGCCAAGGTCCTCGTAGTCGGGCGAGACCTTGAAGGGAAAGCCTTCTTTGGAGCCTGGAGTGGAGGGATCGTTCGGGTTGCCATCACTGGCAAAGGTTGTGTCGAACACGGAGTTTGCCGGGGCCAGATCGATCTTGAGCGAGGCGAGGGGCTTTGTCGTGGTCAGCTGGTGCCAGTCATAGCCGAAGTACATATCGATATTGTCACCGGTCGCGCCCCCAGAGGTATAGGGATCAAGCGCTTTCCAGGTGAGCGTCTCGGTGGTTCCGTCGGTATAGGTGACGGTGATCTTCGCCCCTTCGAGGTCCACCCCGCGCGACGCGGTATCGGCGCGGATGCCGTGATCGCTCTGGCGCGGATCGTTGTCGGATCTGACAATGTCGATGTCTGGCATGGCCTGCGCCTTTTGGTAACTCACTCACTGCACATGGCAGAAATTGGTAAATATCTCGCCGCACAGGCTGTCGGCTGCGCCCAAGGGACAGAAACTGTCGCCACCGATCCCAACGTGGGCGATACCCGATGCTGTCTTGCGGGCGCATCAGGGGCGGTCAGCAGCCTATGCTGGGTTTATCTCTGGTTAGCGACTGTGATGTTAAGATGGCGAAATGACATCATGTTTGCGGCACCCCTCTTTGGCGGGGCATGACGCGCAAAAAATGACGCCCGCGCCTTTGTTCTAAGGCACGGGCAATGCGATCCTGATTTGGCGCGGGTCAGAGGCTCAGTTGACGCGCTTTTCAAGAACCAAAAAGGTCATCATCCCAAGCGGCGGCAGCTTGCGCAGTTCTGCCACCTGCAAGGAGGGTTCTTGCAAAATGGTGTCCATCTTGAAATCGGAGTGCCAGCCGATCAGGTTCGCCATCGGTGCGGCGACACGCTCAAGCCCTGCAAGAACGCCGGTGTCCTTGGCAAAATGGTTGGTGATGACCACCTTGCCGCCGGGCTTCAGAACCCGCGCAATCTCGGCCATGACGCGTTCGGGCTCAGGAACGACCGAGAGCACATGCATGGCGGCGATGGTGTCGAAAGTGGCGTTTTCAAAGGCCAGCTCGCGCGCGTCCATGCGCTGCAGGTCAACGCGGCCATCCAGATCGAGTGCATCCACCTTGCGCTGTGCCTTGGCGAGCATCTCGGCGCTGAAATCCACGCCCGTGACGCGGACGTCTGGACCGTAATGCGGCAGCGACAAGCCCGTTCCCACGCCCACCTCAAGCACATGACCTTTGCGATTGTTTATGAAGGACACAGCTCTGCGGCGTCCGACATCGGTTACAGCCCCAAAGGTTCGATCATAAACCGGCGCCCATCGGGCATAGGACGACTCGACCGCTTCAATTTTCACTTCAATGTCCTTTCCTGTCATCCGAAATGCGATGAGAGAGAATGCTCCATAAAACTACAATCAAATACGCCAGACAGAGAACCACAAGAGTGATCCAGGCATAAATAAGCACCGCCGACCCTAATACCGCAAAACCAACGAGAAAGAACTTCACGTTGTTGCGAGAGATCTTTGCTGTTTTGAAAGACCATACCGGGAAGCGGGCGATCATCGCCCAGCCCACCAGAATGAGGTGCAGGCAGATCACAACATCGGGCAGCAAGGGCGCATCGGCAAAGGCGAAGGACAAAAACATCGGCAGCATCGCGAGCAACGCCCCCGCAGGGGAGGGGATGCCTGTGAAATAGGCCCCAGAGGCGTCTTTGTCCTCGCTTGGATCTGCCTTTGCCGTCACGTTGAACCGCGCAAGACGCACGACACAGCAGATCGCATATATGAGCACCGTGATCCACGCGAAGCCACGCAGATCTTCGAGCGCCCAGAAGTAGATCACAAGCGCTGGCGCGACACCGAAGTTCACAAAATCCGCGAGGGAATCGAGCTCCGCGCCCATCTTGCTGTCACTGTTGAGAAGCCGCGCCAGGCGCCCGTCCAGCCCGTCCAGCACGCAGGCCGCAAGGATCAACTGCACGGCCAGGACGTAATTGCCCTCGATGCCAAAGCGGATCGCGGACAGGCCAGCGCAAATCGCGGCGATGGTCAGCATGTTGGGGATCAGCTGTACCAGCGTCAGATGCGAGGGCGGGTGATGTTCTTCGTCTTCACCCATGCAGCTCACCTTTGTTCTGGTCAGTGTGCACCCCGGTTCCCAGTTCTGCGATCACGGTTTCCCCGGCGATCATGGTCTGGCCAATTTCTACCTGCGGCGACACGCCTTCAGGCAGGTAGACGTCCAGTCGGGACCCAAAACGGATCAGGCCAAAGCGTTCGCCCCGACCGAGCTGGGCGCCGGGCTTGACAAAGCAGACGATGCGCCGCGCAACCAGACCGGCGATCTGCACCACCGCGAGGTCGCGGCCGTCTTCCATGCGGATTGCGAGGCTGTTGCGCTCGTTGTCTGCGCTCGCCTTGTCCAGAGAGGCGTTGAAGAATTTGCCGGGGCGGTAGGCGACGGCGGTGACTTCGCCTGCGACAGGCGCGCGGTTCACATGGCAGTTGAACACGCTCATGAACACGCTCACACGGGTCAGCGGGACATCGGGCAGGCCCAGTTCTGCGGGGGGCACTGCCGGCTCGATCAAAGAGACCACGCCGTCGGCTGGGGATATGACCAACCCCGGTCGCGCGGGGGTGACCCGTTCAGGGTCGCGGAAGAAATAATAGCACCAAACCGTGAGGCCCACGCCGATCCAGCCCAGGATGGGGGTCAGCAGGAACAATCCAAAGGTGACAGCGGCAAAGATCGCGACAAACTTGCGCCCCTCGGGGTGCATAGGTTTGATGAAAGTCCCGATCATATTCATAGTAGTGTCCTTTGCTTTGGATCTGCGAGGCGGCTGCTGCGCTGGCAGCGGGCGCTGCTGCAGATCCGAGTGTCAGGCTTCCCGTAGCACGTCCTGACGCCCCTCGCCACAGACCATAGCGTGCAAAAGCGCGCCCGCGTGCGGAAACGGCTGTCTTCCGGGGTGCAACGAAAACTTGCGCCCAATTCGGCCGCAGTTGCGCGCTCTTAGTCGGTGGCCTCACCAGCAGCCGTGTCTTGGCTGAAGATATTGATCCAGCCGCCTTCGGTGCGCTGCCAAATCGAGGTCACATACATGTCTTCGGCCTGGTTGCGCCGATGGCGCATGAACCGCGCTCGGTAGCTGAGCATGGCGTGATCAGAACCAAGGGCGCGCGCCCTCAGGTCGGTGAGCGCATAGCTCTGCACTGTGGCGCCCTCGGCCAATTGTCCGACATGGGCAGATTTGTCGGCAAAACCGTCGCCATAGACGCCAAGAAAGCTCTGGCAGAGAAGTGAGGCGTCCAGATCAGCGTCCCCGCGCACCAGCGCATCCCAAACCTGTTCTTCATGTGCTCTAAGCTCATCGAGGAGCGGGTCGTTGCTCATGGTGCGCAGAGGGGCCTTAGCCGGCACCGCGCAACTGGTTGCGCAGCTCTTCGGTTTCATGCCGCGCCTCGCGCAGCCCGTCCATGGCCGCGCGCAATTCGGCCTCGGTCTGGCTCAACTGGTTGGTGAGCTCAGCCTCACGCTGCTGAAGATAGGTGATGGCCTGATCGCGGGTTTCCTCTGCCTCGTGGAGTTCCTGGCTCATGCGGTCCAGATCGGCCACATCGCTTTGACGGACACGGGTGAAACGATGCACCAGCCAATTGGCAAACCACCCCATCGCGAAGGCCACAAAGAGGATGATTGCTGTGGTGAGGATGAACTCTGTTCTGCTCATTGTCCGTCGGTGTCCTCTTCAGGGGCCGCGGCAGCGGCGGGGGGTGTTTCAGGCGTTTGTGCGTCCGCATCACCTGCGGGCGCGGCCTCGGCGTCTGCGGATTGCGCGTCGGATTCGGCCTCGGCTGTTTCGGCATCGTCCTGTGGCAGAGCGCTTTCGATCAGGCGGAATTCGATCCTGCGATTGGCCTCGCGGCCCTCTTCGGTGTCGTTGCTGGCGATCGGATTGTCCTCGCCATAGCCGCGCGCCACAAAGCTCCCGGTCAGGATGCGGCGCGCGCGCAGAGCGTTCAAGACCGATTGCGCCCGTGCCTGGCTCAGGTTCTGGTTCATTTCCTCACGGCCCTGGCTGTCGGTGTGGCCCTGGATCTCAAGAGGAATTTCGCCACACTGCTGCAAGAGCTTGGCGATCTTGTCGATCACGCGCGCACTGTCGGCGGCCACCGTGGCAGAGCCCGGCTCAAAGGCAATCTTGTCGGCGCGCTGGATCGCCGCCAGTTCCGCCTCGCAGAGTTGCGGCGCCATCAGCTTGTCTTCGGGCTCCGGGGGCTTTTCAAAGGTGATGTCGAGGTCGTAATCCTCTGCCTCGCCTAATTTCTGTGAGAGCATGCGGGCAATCTCGGCGCTGGCGTTTTCAACGTGACTCATGCCGCGCACTGCCACCAATTCGGGGGTCACGGTGACCGAGCCGCGTTCGAGTTGGGCCAGCGCATCCAGCGCGGCCAGCACACGGATCGGCCAGACGCCGGGCAGATCCGGCGAATTGCGGGTGGCAACATAAACCGTGTCGCTGCCAAAGCGGGCTTTGGCATAGCTGTCGACAGTGCGCTTCTGGGCATTGTCGCTCAGACGTCCACGCAGCTGAACCTGCCCCTCCGGGCTGAGGGTGGCGGTGAATTCCGGGATGATGTCGGCGGTAGTCTCCTCGGGCTCAGGCAGCACCGCATGTAGCAAAAAAACCTGCGGCAGCGCGTTCTCAAGCTCGCCCACGACCCGATCAAAAAGCGCCTCGGGCGTGCCCTGCGCAGCCACAAGCGTGACATCGCCGTTGGAGAAGGTGATCGAGCCCTGTTCAAGCGACGTGAGTGCCTCAAGTCCGACTTCGACCGCGCGCGACCAATTGGCCGAGGGCACACCAAGACCGATGGTGCAATCGGCCTGACGTTCCAAACCCGCATCACGGGCCGCGTCCAGAATACGGCTGCGGCTTTCTTCGCTCTCGGCAGAGCATGCATCAAAGCGCCCGCCCTCGGGGCCAAGAACATAGCGCAGCGTGAACGGCGAGATCACCGGGCGCGGCGCAGCAATGTCGAGCGTTACATGCACGTTCGGCGGCAGCATCCGGTTGAGCTCTGTTTCAAGCTCTTCCTTGGCCTCGGGGCTGTCGGCAATGGCGGTGATCTGCACAGCGCCTGCCTCGACCGAGATCTTGGTGCGTGGCAGCAGGGCCAGCGCCTTCAGGGCGTAGGACATGGCATCCGTCCAGCCCTTTGGCATCGGATAGTCTGCGGTTTCCACAAAATCGGTGACCTGCGGCGCCCCCCGGATTGCGCCGAGTTTCTTCACCAGTGCGCCGTGATCGCTGTCGCTTGGAATGAGACCGATAATCGAAATGCCCGCGTCATTGCGCAGGATCTCGGTGGAGAACCGGGGCGGGGCGATCCCTTTGGAGGGGGTGATCTCCATCTGGTCGATGATCCGCGCCGCATCTACCACGGAGCCGACCTCGGAAATGGCGGCAAAACGCGTGGCCTCATCCGGGGCCTCGCCCGACAGTTCCACCCGCAGCCCGTCCGCGGCAACCTCGGCCCAGGTGAAGCCCGCCTTGTCGAGGGTGCGGCGCACCACGATCTCAGAATTGTTCTCAAGCGCCGTCGCCGCGAATCCCGCAACCACCAAGCTAAGACCGGCTGCACCGGCAAAGGCGGCGGTGGGGATCAGAAACGAGGATATGCGCATGAGGTCAGAAATTCCGGTAGTTTCGTCGTCAAAGGTCTTACTAGGCCAATCGCGCTGGATCAATCGCGCCTGTGGTCTGGATCAGGCAAACAGGGCCAACCCAAGGAAAATGAGCGGAATCAAGCCGGTGTCCCGGTTGAGCCGAAACAGCGACAGGAGGCGGTCGTTGTTGTCGGCGTCAAAGGCGCGCAACTGCCATGTCATATGCCAGCCCATCGCCCAGGGCGCACAGAGCGAGAGCGCCAGCGCCAGAACCGAGGCAGCGGGCTGTACGGCCATGATGATTGCAAGCGCCATCAGGCTCACGGTGGCAACAATAAAGCGGCGCAGCCAGGTTGGCGTGTTGGTGCCAAAGAGCCGTGCCGTGGATTTCACCCCGATCAGGGCATCATCCTCGGCATCCTGATGGGCATAGATGGTGTCATAAAAGAGTGTCCACGCGATCCCGGCCACATAAAGCACCACCGCAGGCCAGTTCAGGTGGCCTGTATGCGCCACCCACGCCAGCATCGCACCCCAGTTAAAGGCGAGCCCCAAGAAAATCTGCGGCCACCAGGTAAACCGCTTGGCAAAGGGATAAATCGCCACCGGGAAGAGCGCGAGGATCCCCATCGCGACCGCAGCCTGATTGAAGGTCAGCAGGATGCCAAAGGCGATCAGCGATTGCAGGGCCATCCAAGCGAGCGCCCCTTTGACAGAGACCTGACCGGAGGGAATGGGGCGCGACCGGGTGCGCTCGACACTGCCGTCGATGTTGCGGTCAGTGATGTCATTCCAGGTGCACCCCGCGCCGCGCATCAGCCACGCACCAAGCGCGCAGGCCACGAAAATCCACAGATCCTCCCAGCGCGCATCCTGTCCGGCGATCATCGCAAGCGCCAATCCCCACCAGCAGGGCAGCAGCAGGAGCCAGGTCCCGATGGGGCGATCCGCACGGCTCAGGCGCAGGTAGGGGCGGGTCCAGGCGGGCGCATAGATGTCGACCCAATTGTCTTTCACCGCATCCGCGACTTGTCCATCTGGTGTTGGCGACTGGCCTTGCATATGTAGGACCCCATGAGTGCTAAAGTCAGACTGTATGTAGATCACCCCTTGGGGGCAGGGCAAACGGTTCCTCTGGACCGCGATCAGGCGCATTATCTCTTTGGGGTGATGCGGCTCTCGGTGGGCGCGCGGGTTGCGCTTTTTAACGGGCGCGACGGGGAATGGCAGGCCGAGGTGGCCGAGGCCGGCAAGCGCGGCGGCGTGCTCGCCTGCCTTGATCAATCAAAGCCCCTGCAGTTGCCGCCCGACCTGTGGTTGATCTTTGCGCCGATCAAGAAGGCGCGGACCGATTTCATCGTCGAAAAAGCCGCCGAGATGGGCGCCGCGCGAATCTTGCCGGTGGCGACAGAGTTCACCAATTCCGAGCGCATCCGACAGGACCGTCTGCAGGCCCATGCCGTCGAGGCTGCCGAGCAATGCGGCGGCACCTATGTGCCCGAGGTGGCAGAGCTGCAAAAACTCCCGTCGATGTTGGACCATTGGCCCGCAGAGCGTCAGTTGATGTTCTGTGACGAGGCCGAGGTCGGCCAGCGGTTGTTCCTGGATGTGGCCCAGGTGGAGGGCTCCGCTGGCGCGGCGGGGCCCTGGGCGATTCTGATCGGGCCGGAGGGCGGGTTTTCCGATGCGGAGCGCAAGCGCCTCCATGCAATGCCACAGGCCCATGTGGTCAGTCTGGGGCCACGGATCCTGCGTGCGGATACTGCGGCTGTGGCCGCACTGACGCTTTGGCAGCAGCGGTTGGGAGACTGGTAATGGTCTGGCGCGCAGCAGAGCCCTCGGACCTCGCGTGGATCGAGGCGCTGCTGTTTTCGCATATCGAAGGCGCCATGTTTTTGATCGGGAACCTGCGCGATCACGGGTTTGGATCGGATCATCCTCATGGGCTGACGCTCTGGGTGCGGGAGGCGCGTGACGGGGTCTTTGGTATCGCCAACAGTGGTTCGGTAATGATGATGGCACCGGACGCGACGCGACGGGACTGGCGGGAGGCCGGACAGCTTCTGGCGGGGCGCGATGTCACGGCGGTGTTGGGAAAAGCGATGCAAGCGCGGCGCTTTATCGCGGCCAATGACATCGGAGATCACCCGTGCCAGCTGGATCGAGATGATCCAGGGTTTGTGCTCGACCTCAGGGATGTTTCGGTGGAGATGCGCCCCGAAGAAGCGCTTGTGCCATTGGCCGAGGCGCCGCGCGGACTCGTGGAAGGTTGGCGCGCGGCCTATGAGGTCGAGGTCCTCAATGCTGCGCCCGACGCGGTACGGGACAAGGCGCGTCACGATATTGCGACCTATATCGCCAGGGACAGCCACCGCGTGCTAACGGTTCAGGGTGAACCGGTGGCGATGAGCGGTTTCAACACGGCCTTTGACGAGGCGGTGCAGGTTGGCGGTGTCTATACGCCCCCAATGTTGCGTGGGCGTGGCTACGCGCGCCGCGTCGTCGGTCGGCATCTGTTGGAAGCGCGCGAGCGCGGCGCCCGGCAGGGGGTGCTGTTTGCCGCGGGCAAAGACGCCGCTCGGGCGTATCGCGCGCTCGGGTTTCAGCCAGCAGATGCATTTGCGCTGGTTCTGTTTTCAACACCTGCGCAGATCTGTGCAGGTCGGGTGGAGGACGTCAGATGAGTTTCATTCGACCAGAGGCGCGCGCGGCTTTGTGGCGGTGGCGTGAACTCCTGGGGGCGCTGGCGCTGCTGCTTTTGGGGCTTCGGTGGGCGCTTTGGGGCATTGGTTTGTCGCAGGTCACGGGCTGGGCCTGTGTGACGCTGGCGGTTGTGCTTGCGGTGGTCGGCGCGCAGCGGATGCGGTTTCGCCTTGGCTCTGGGGGGCCGGGTGTCGTGCAGGTCACCGAAGGTCAGATCAGCTATTTCGGCCCGCTCACCGGTGGCGCCGTCGCGCGGTCCGAAATCGAGACCCTGCGGCTCGATCATACCGCGCGCCCGTCGCATTGGGTGTTGGAGCAGCCGGGGCAGCCGCCCTTGGCAATTCCGGTGACTGCAACCGGGGCGGAGGCGCTCTTTGATGTCTTTGCCAGCCTGCCGGGATTGAAGACAGAACGCATGCTGAGTGAACTGCATCACAAAGGCCCTCACCAAGTCGTGATATGGCAGAAATCACCAGAGTCGCACCAGGCGTATCGCCTGCATTGACACTGGCGCGAATTCGCATCACCACTTTAACCCCGGGCCGCGCGCCCTTTGTCACAAATGCCACGTTCGCCCCTGTTTGGCGACGACCACAAAGGGGGCCTCCCTATGTCCATTCCTCAGTCCGGTGGCGGACCAATCGAAAGCCATGCTCAACTGGCGGCCTACATGGAAGCGGGCTGCAAGCCGCGCGACGATTGGCGCATTGGCACCGAGCATGAGAAGTTCGGCTACTGCAAGGACACGCTGAAACCGCTCCCCTACGAGGGGACGCGCTCCATTCTGGCTGTTCTGGAAGGGTTGCGGGACCGTCATGGCTGGGAGCCGGTGACCGAGGGCGGCAAGCTGATCGGCCTCACCAAGGACATGGCCAATGTGAGCCTTGAGCCGGGGGGAGCGCTGGAGCTGTCAGGTGCCCCGCTCGAGACCATCCATGAGACCTGCGATGAGGTGAACACCCACCTGCGCGAAGTCAAAGACATTGCTGACGAGATCGGTGTTGGATTCATCGGTCTTGGGGCCGCCCCGATCTGGCAGCACGACGAAATGCCGCTGATGCCAAAGGGCCGCTATCAGTTGATGAACGACTACATGGAGCGCGTCGGCACCATGGGGCGCGCGATGATGCGGCGCACGTGCACGGTGCAGGTGAACCTCGATTTCGCCTCCGAGGCGGATATGGTGCAAAAGCTGCGCGTGGCGCTGGCGCTGCAACCGGTGGCGACGGCGCTCTTTGCCAATTCCCCCTTCTTTGAAGGCAAGCCTAACGGGCTCAAATCCTGGCGCAGCCACATCTGGCGGCATCTGGATGATGCCCGTACCGGAATGCTGCCCTTTGTTTTTGAAGAGGGCATGGGCTTTGAACGCTATGCGGACTATGCCCTTGATGTGCCGATGTATTTTGTCTACCGAGATGGCAAATATATCAATGCTTTGGGCCAGTCTTTCCGGGATTTCCTCAAGGGCGAGCTACCCGCATTGCCGGGCGAGACGCCCACATTGAGCGACTGGGCCGATCACCTGACGACCGCATTCCCAGAAGCCCGCATCAAGAAATACATGGAAATGCGGGGCGCCGATGGTGGCCCCTGGCGTCGCCTCTGTGCTTTGCCCGCGTTCTGGGTGGGTCTGATGTATGATCAGTCTGCGCTGGACGCGGCCTGGGATCTGGTCAAGGGCTGGGACGCGGAGACTCGCGAAAACCTGCGCATCGAGGCTGCGGTCAAAGGGCTGCAGGCAGAGGTCGGCGCGATCAAGATGCATGATCTGGCACGAGAGGTTCTGGCGATTTCAGAAGCCGGACTGAAGGCGCGCGCCCGTCAGGGTGCAGGCGGTCTTGTCCCCAACGAGACTCATTTCCTCAATGCACTGCGCGAGAGCGTCGAGAGCGGTAAAGTCCCCGCAGACGAACTCTTGGATCGCTACAATGGCGATTGGAACGGTGATCTGACCCGGATCTATGCCGATTACAGCTATTGAACGGCACTAAGTTCTTATTTGAAACAAGAAAAGGGGCGCCGCTGGGGCGCCCCTTTTTCTTGCGCGGTCTGGTTCGCGGCGCCATGAAACCGGGGGTCGTGTGGTGACGTCCCAAGGGCATATTTCCCCCTATTCAACAACTTGTCCGGGGCCCGACCTGTCCTTAAGAGAGCGCCAACCATTGCTTTGAAAGGTGTTGAAAATGGAACGTTTCTTTATCTCCGCATTTGAAAAACTCGTGGGCGTCATTGTTGTCCTGTTGCTGCTCGTCGTGCTCGGCGGCGTTGTTGTCGCCTTTATCGAACCCAGTGCCGGGGGGCTTCTGCCCGCTCTAGGCGTGCTTTTGGGCGGGACGCTCTACGTGATCCTGATTGGCGGTTCGCTCTATCTTGCGCTTGGGATCTACAACAACACCAAACGCACAGCCGAAGCGATGGAGCGCATGGCCGGGAAATAAGCGCTGAGGTGCCCGTTCCCTCCGGGACCCGCGCGCAAAAATGGGCGGCAGGAGATCCTGCCGCCCATTTTTTGTTTTTAAGAAACGAGCGCGACCGCGTTATTGCAGCAGCTCGGCCGGGGCCGCATCCTCGATGGTTTCCCAGTTCACGTCTGCTTTTTCGATATAGCCCGGGATGTCCTCGACCCAGCGCTCCTGGATGTCCTTGGAGAGGTTCAGGTACAGCACATCGTCAACGATTTTCCACTGGTGGGGGTCGCCGTCGAACTTGAAGCCCATCGCTGCACCAAAGGCGCAGTAGCCGCCGTATGCGGGGACATAAGCCTCTGGATTGGCTTCAAACAGCTCCTTGTTTTCCTCGGAAGTGAACCAGTAGGTCGCCTCGTCAAAGGTGGAGGTCAGTTTGTAGCTGCCCTTGTTAGCTTCGCCTTCGGTGAAATAGGCAACCGGGTCATAGCCCTGCATCGCAAGGCCGGTGGAGGAGGCGTTCACATCGACGCCTGCCGCAAGCGAAGAGGTCGCCAGCGCAACAGAGAAAGCGAGACCGCCCAGAAGGGATTTGGTGAAGGATGTGGTCTTGGTCATCGGTTTGAACCTTTTGATCTGTCCGGAGCCGTAATGCACCGGGGGGGAGGTGTAGAAAGGGACAGGTGCTTTAAATCCTGTTTCCTGTGACGGTGTGTGCCGCCATGACGACCATCTGGGGAGGCGTCCGATCACATGCAAAACAACTCAATTTGAGGGGGTGCTGGCGCAAATGTGAGACTGTGCAACAAAGCGCCTCAATTTGAGTGCGCAGAACATAAAAACCCCGCCGGTAGGGGCGGGGCTTTGCATCAACAGGGGTGGCGTGCGCTATTTCTGGCCGATCTTTGGCTCTGTGCCGGCCCTGAGGCGGGCGATGTTTTCGCGGTGGCGCCAGAGGATCACGAGCGCCAGCAGCGCCGAGAGAACGGCGGCTTGAGGTGCGCCGAGCAGCAGACACCAGACCGGGGCCGCAACCGCTGCGCAGAGGGCCGCGAGTGACGAGATGCGGCGCAACACCGCAACACCAAGCCAGGTCAGACAGCAGGCGATCCCGACCGGCCATGCGAGCGCCAGCATGAGGCCGAGGAAGGTCGCAACCCCTTTGCCGCCCTTGAACCCCAGCCAGACCGGAAAGCAATGCCCGAGAAAGGCCAAAAGCCCTGCAAGCTGCGCCGCGTCCTCGCCTGCCAGAGCACGCGCCAGCAGCACCGCCGCCGCGCCCTTGCCGCCATCCAGAAGGAGCGTCGCAGCCGCGGCGGCCTTGCTTCCGGTGCGCAAGACGTTGGTGGTGCCGATGTTGCCCGATCCGATTTCACGCAGGTTGCCCAGCCCAAAAGCGCGGGTGATCACCATGCCAAAGGGCACTGAGCCCAGAAGATAGCCGATCCCGCCCCAGAAGAGCAGCAGGGGCAGCGTTGTCTCAAGCGCAGGCAGCATCATGCGTCCTTTCGATAAACGGGCTCACCGGCCACATAGGTCGCCAAGACACGTCCCTGCATCCGCTGGGTGTCAAAAGGCGTGTTCTTGGATTTCGACTGCAGCTTGAAACGATCCAGCACCAAGGGGGCGTCGGGGTCAAACAGCACGAGATCCGCAGGTGCGCCCGCGCTCAGTCGTCCGGAGGCAAGCCCAAGCCGTCGAGACGGGTTAAGCGCCATGGCACGAAACAGCGTTGGCAGGTCCAGAAGCTCGGCGTGATAGAGCCGCATTGCCGCTGGCAACAGGGTCTCGAGCGCAACCGCACCGGCGGCGGCCTCTTCAAAGGGCAACCGCTTGCTTTCTTCGTCCTGCGGTGTGTGCATGGAGGAGATCACATCAATGAGTCCGCTGCGTACCGCCTCGACCACCGCGAGGCGATCATCCTCGGACCGAAGGGGCGGTTTCACCTTGAAGAAGGTGCGATAGTCGGCCACGTCCAGCTCATTCAGGGTGAGATGGTGGATGGATGTCCCCGCCGTAATGTCGAGCCCGTTTGCCTTGGCGCGTTCCAGCGCGGGCAGCGCGCGCGCGGTGGTGATCTGATCGGCGTGATACTTGGCGCCGGTCATCTCCAGCAATGCGATATCGCGATCAAGCCCCATGCGCTCGGCCATCGGAGACACAGAAGGGAGCCCGCGCAGCGCCGCGAACTTTCCGGATGTGGCTGCCGCCCCCTGAGAGAGGCCGGGTTCCTGCGGATGCGCAATGACCAGCGCGCCGCAGCTTTTGGCATAGGTCAGGGCGCGCGACAGCACCTTGGTACTTGTGACCACATGATCGCAATCGGTGAAGGCCACGGCGCCAGCGTCCAGCAAAAAGCCGATTTCGGTCATCTCACGACCTTCGCGCCCCTTAGTCAGAGCCGCCATCGGCAGGACATTGACCGGTGCATCTGCTTGCGCGCGCCGCGTGACGAATTCCAGCGTCTCAGGGCTGTCGATGCAGGGGGAGGTGTCAGGGCGGGTCACGATGGTGGTCACACCACCCGCGGCAGCTGCAAGCCCTGCGGATTTGTAGCTCTCCTTGTGCCGCTCGCCCGGCTCGCAAACCTTGACGCCGATGTCCACGATCCCGGGGGCAAGGCATTTGCCGTTGCAGTCCACCATCTGCACGTCTTTGGTGCGCAGACCGTTGTCCGCAAGAAACATCTCCTTGTCGCTTTGATCAGCGCGGGCGAGGATCTTGCCACGTTGCACCAGGAGGCTGCCAGGCGCGTCGGTGCCTGTTTCGGGATCGATCAGGCGGGCGTTGAGGAAAAGCGTCGTCATCAGACCGGGTCCTTCACAAATGTCGGGCAGGCAGGAAGTGGGCGTGCAAGGGGGCGGCAGGAAGGCGCTGTACAGGCGCACACAAGGAAAGGGCTATCCGGCGCGCTCATGTCACAAGTCCCCAGATGGCAAGGCAGATCAGCAACATAACCACCGCAAACAACGACGCCCCGATGCGCCGGGCGCGGTTGCGGGCCTCACGAGGTGGCGTCCGCAGCGTCGGTTGGGCTGCGGCGCTTGGGATCGTGCTGGGCGCAGACCAGTCGGTCTTTACTTCGCCAAGACGGGCGACCAGCGTGACACTCCGGGCGGGTGTGAGCCGGGTCGCCGCCCCGTCGAAGGCGCGGGCGCGCAGCACCAGAACCCATCCACTGAGACCATCGAGCGCCATACCATGTTCCGAGAGGTCTGCTTCTGAGACCCCCATGCCCTCGCGCAGATAGCCAAGGAGGCCAAGGCCTTCGAGATCTTCGACCGGAAAGATCTCGACCTGCGTCATCTCAATGGTGGGCAGTCCCAAGACCTGCGCCAGCGCGCCGTCCTCATCCCTGAGGAATTTGGCCTGTTCTACGGGCATGTCGAGCGCAAAGATCAGCACCTGATCGCGCGCGCCCTTGGGGATTTCAATCACATCCTGCATCGCGTTCAGGACGCCTGTTTCTGACGCGCCGCCCGCAGGTTGCGCGCAAGAAGATCCATCGCGGCCATGCGAACGGCCACGCCCATTTCGACCTGCTCTTGGATTACGGAGCGTTTGATATCATCAGCGATGGTCCCGTCGATTTCTACGCCGCGGTTCATCGGCCCGGGGTGCATGACGATGGCGTCGGGTTTGGCCAGTGCCAATTTTTCCGCATCCAGCCCGTAGCGATAGAAATACTCGCGTTCCGAAGGAATGAAACCACCGTCCATCCGTTCTTTTTGAAGCCGCAGCATCATGACGACATCGACGTCTTTGAGACCTTCGCGCATGTCGTCATAGATCTCGGCGCCAAACTCCGCAAATTGCTGTGGCACCAGCGTTGGCGGGCCGATCAGGCGAATGCGATTTTCCATCTTGCCCAGCAGGATCAGGTTGGAGCGCGCCACTCGCGAATGGGTGACATCGCCACAAATCGCGATGTTCAGCCGATGCAGACGACCCTTGGCGCGCCGGATCGTCAGCGCGTCCAAAAGCGCCTGCGTCGGATGTTCATGGCGCCCATCGCCTGCGTTCAGCACCGCGCAGTTTACCTTTTGCGCCAGGAGGTCCACCGCGCCGGAGTGCGGATGGCGCACCACCAGAAGATCGGGATGCATGGCATTGAGCGTCATCGCGGTGTCGATCAGCGTCTCGCCCTTTTTGATCGATGAGGCCTGCATCGCCATGTTCATTACATCCGCGCCGAGTCGCTTGCCGGCGAGCTCAAAGCTGGCCTGCGTGCGGGTGGAATTTTCAAAGAACATGTTGATCTGGGTCAGCCCCGCCAGCGCATCGGAGTGCTTCTCGGTCTGCCGATTGAGCGCCACGTAATCTTCGGCCAGATCCAGAATGGCGGTGATCTCATGTGGCCTGAGGGGCTCGATCCCGAGGAGGTGAGGCTGGTCGAAAGAGGGGGGCTGCATGGGCGAACTCCGCGCTGTTTCGGTCCTTATAGGAGGGCTGCGTGGATGGGGCAAGGAGGGGGTGAGGTCGGTCTATCTGTCGCCGCTTTGACGCTGCTTCAGAGCGCGATTGGCCATCGCAACCGCGCCGCGCCAGCGGCGCCGGGCCCAACGGGAGGGGCGCATCTGTGATGCGATGCCGACGGGCGGGAGGCCCCCCCTTTTGCCAGGTATATCCTGTTCGAGATGGGGGCATCGTGCCGGGCACGGGCTACACGAATGGGTGCTGAGAAGGGGGCTTCATCAAACGACTTTGGCTCACACCGCGGTCATGGGCCCTGAGGTCAGGCCCGGCCCGCATCCATCGAAAGGTTCAGCGGCGTAACACCGAGGCTCGCCAGCGCCGCTTCCCATTTGCCATCAGCGAGGTCGGTAAACACCATGTCTGGCTCCGTATCCGCCGTCAGCCAGCCATTTTGCGCGATCTCATCTTCCAGCTGTCCGGGACCCCAGCCCGCATAGCCGAGCATCACCAGATAGCGTTCGGGGCCACGTCCCTCTGCAATGTCTTCGAGCACGTCCAGCGTGGCCGTCATCGACAGTCCCGGACAGACGGGCAGCGAGTTCACGGTCGAGATATATTCGTCGGAATGCAGCACAAACCCGCGCTGGGTTTCCACCGGCCCGCCAAAATAGACCGGTTCCGTTGCTGCTGCGGGCTTGCTGGTGATGTCGAGCTGGTCAAACAGGCTCTTCAGCACCACTCCGGGCGCGAGCTTGTTGACGATGAGTCCCATCGCCCCCTCTTGTCCGTGGGAGCAGAGGAACACCACCGAATTGTCAAACCTGGGATCCCCGATGCCCGGCATGGCGATCAGCAACTTGCCTGTCAGTTTCATGTCACTGCCTCTGCTGTGGCCTGCGGCCGCTTCGCTCAGAATGACGCGCAGGAGCAGCTGTTGCAACCCCGCCTCGGCCGGGGCGAGGCGCTGCGACGCTGTCACGTTTGCGTTATTTGCGCAGGTCTCTCTTGGATGTGACTTGGCTTTAACGGCGCAAGGGGCAAAACCTCTAAATATGACGACACAGCTACGAATCCGCCTGAGGCTCGCCCTCTTGGCCTGTCTTGCTTGTTTGGGGTTGGCTTCCGCATCTTTGGCGCGGGAAAACCTTGCCGATCTGGTCTCTATTGAGGTGCTGGATGGCGGACCGACAAAGGACGGGCGCTACATGGGGGCGCTGCACCTGAGATTGGCGCAGGGGTGGAAAACCTACTGGCGCGCTCCGGGCGACGCGGGCATTCCGCCACGGTTTGATTGGAAAGGCTCGCGCAATGTGGCCAATCTGCGGATTACCTGGCCCACGCCTGAGCTGTTCTTGACCTCCGGCTTTCGCACCATAGGCTATCACGACGAATTGGTGCTGCCGATCGAGATCACGCCCAAATCCGCAGGCGCGCCAATCCGGATCAAAGGCCGGATGGAACTTGGTCTGTGCAAGGATGTCTGCATCCCGTCGGAATTGCGGTTTGATCATCGCGCTGACCTTTCGGCTGGACGCCATCCTGCAATTGCCGCCGCCTTGGCGGCGCGTCCCTATTCCGCAGCTGAAGCCCGTGTCCGAGGTGTGACCTGCCGTCTGTCGCCCACGCCCTATGGCATGAAAGTCTCGGCCCGGATCTCGATGCCCTCTGCGGGGCGTGAAGAATATGCGGTGATCGAAGGCGGTGCGTCCTTGGTTGCAACCGAAACAAAATCCTGGCGTGAAGGGCGTGAATTGGTGGCCGAGGCAGAGCTGTTGCCCGCGCAGGACGGCCCGATTGCGGTTGACCGCTCCGCGCTGCGCTTTACGGTGCTGGGCACCTCGCATGCGGTGGATATTCGCGGCTGCACCTCTGGCTGACACCCGGTCACCATCCTGCCGTTGGGGTCTACCGCCGTCCGCAGCCCTCGCGTTTTTGACACAAGGCCCATCGTCCATGACCGATCCGACGCGCCGCCCGATCCTTGGAGCCCTTGGCGTGGTCTGTGCCAATATTGATGGCGCGGATTGCGTGATCCTCGTGAAGCGCAAGAACCCGCCCAATGCCGGAACTTGGGGCTTCCCGGGCGGGCATGTGGAGCTTGGTGAAACCGCAGCCGCAGCCGCCGCTCGCGAGCTTTTGGAAGAAACCGGCGTTGTCGCAGAGCCGGGGGCGCAGTTGATGACTCTTGATGTGATCCCCCGCGCTGCAGATGGCACGGTGGAGGGCCAGTATTTCCTGGTGGCAACGCTCTGTCACTACATCTCGGGAGAACCCGTGCCCGATGATGATGCGCTGGAGGCGCGTTGGGTGCCGGTGGCGCAGATCGAAGATCAGGGGCTTGAGCTTCTGGATCGGGTGGCGGAGCTTGCGCGGCGCGCTCAGGAGGTCTGGCGTGATGTCCCGCGCAGTGCGCCCACCGCCCCAATCACATAAACAAGGAGCGCCAGAACGCTCACCCCCCCAAGGCCCAGCATGAGTGCTGCGCGCAGGGGATCCATCTGCGTCACAAAGGGCAGTGCGGTGCCAACGGCGGCAGGCAGCGCCCCTGTGAGCAAGGTCCAGCCCAAGGTCAGCCCAAGCCAAACTGCCTGCAGAGCGGCTCCGAGCAGGATCAACGCGCGCAGGCGGTGGGCAACCCGATGCGGCCCGGCGGCGACAGCACGTTTCAGCGCCTGGAACGGGCGCGCGACATCCGCCTGAATGGCGACCAGAGCCGGTACCACCAAAAGCACGAGGAACATCCCGAACCCAAGGCCATAGACAAGGGTGATGACTGTCGGTTTCAGAAACTGTGCCTGCTGTGAGGTTTCATACATCAAGGGCGCAAGCCCCAGAACCGTTGTGAGCGTTGTCAGCATCACGGGCCGTAATCGATCTGCCGCCCCGTCAATGATGGAGGGGATGAGACCGCGCTCTTGTGCGTATTCATCAATGGTCGAAACCAGCACGATCGAGTCGTTGATGATGATCCCCGTCATCCCCAACAAGCCGACCACGGTGAACATGCTCATCGGCAGATCCCAGAGGTAATGCCCCCAGATGGTCCCCACGAGGCCAAAGGGAATGATCGCCATGACCACGATGGGGCGCGTCCAGCTCGAAAAGATCCAGCATAGCACCAGATAGATGCCCGTCAGGCAGAGGATCAGCCCGGTGCGCGCATCAGAGAGGAACTCGTCTTCCTGTTCGCTGAGGCCAGAGAGGCGGAATTCGACCTGACGTTCCTCGGCGATCCTGGGCAGGATCTCGGTCTCCAGTGCCTCCATGATGGCTTCGGCCTGCACCGGGTCATCCTCGGAAATGTCGCCGGTGACGGAAATCAGCCGCACGCCGTTTTCGCGCCGCACGGTTGAAAAACCGGTGCGCTGGCTGACGGTGACAATATCCGAGAGCGGCACATAAATCCCCGAGGGCGCGCGCATCTGCGTGCGCTCGAGGAAATCCGCGGTGAGCTCGCCTTCGGGCAGCTCTACCCGGATCTGGGCCGAGCGCGGCCCCTCCGGATAGGTCGCGGCCTCAATCCCATTGAGCCGCTGGCGCAGCGCCCGCCCTAGGCTGTCGATGGTGAAATTGAGTGCCTGACCCTGCGGGGTGAGGTCCAGAACCAGCTCTTCCTTGTCATAGGCGAGATTGTCCTCGACGGCGGAGACCTCGGGGTAGCGGGTGAGAGCGGTTTTCAGATCCTCCGCCGCGCCCTTGAGCGTGGTGACATCGGCGCCGTAAAACTGCACGTCCAGCGCATCGCCCCCGGGACCAGAGCGCCAGCCCCGGAAGGAGACCACCTCGGTAAGCGGCATCTGCACCACGCGTTTTTGCAACTCGCCCACGAAGGCGAAACTGGAATAGGGGCGCAGGTCAGCGTCGATCAACTCGATTGCGATGCTACCCAGGAGGTCGCTGTCCTTGGTTTCCGTGCCCGCTAGGCCGCGACCGGTATTGCCACCCACTTCCGCCATGACAAAGTCAACCGGATTGCGGCCATAGCGCTCCTCGTACTCGGCGCCAAGGACGTCGACCATACGCTGAAACTCGCGCATCTGCGCCAGCGTGTCGGCACGGGTGGCACCTTCGACCATGGCAAAATTACCTGACACGGACGCCCGTTCTGGTGCATTGAAAAAGCGCCAGGTGACATCCCCCTTGATAAAGAGCGCCATCTGGCTGGCCAGCAGCACCAAGGCCCCTGCCACCACAACGTAGCGGGCACGCACGACGCCCACCATGAGCGGGCGAAACAGCTGGTCGCGACACCAGCGAAAGCCCCGGTTCACCACCCGGTTGGGTGCGTCATACCAATGTTCCTTGCTGCGATGGACGAGGGCATGTGCCATGTGGTTTGGCAGGATCAGGAAACACTCCACAAGGCTCGCCGCCAGGACGGCGATCACCGTAAAGGGAATATCTGCGATCAATTCGCCAAAGCGCCCGCCGATCGCCGTCAGGCCAAAAAAGGCGATCACGGTGGTGAGCGTGGCTGCAAAAACCGGCATCGCCATGCGGCGGGCGGCATTCTCGGCTGCAACCATGGGCGGCTCCCCGAGGCGACGGGCCCGGAAATCGGCATGCTCGCCCACCACGATGGCATCATCCACCACGATCCCAAGCGTGATGATCAGCCCAAAGAGCGAGATCATGTTGATGGTCAGCCCACCGATATACATCAGTGCGATGGCGGCAAACATGGCCGCCGGGATGCCTGCGGCGACCCAGAACGCAATACGGGCGTTGAGGAACAAAAAGAGCAGGATCACCACCAGCCCAAGTCCCATCAAACCATTGTCCACAAGGATATCAAGCCGCCCGCTGATGGCCTCGGCGCGGGTGCGGATCAAGGAGACCTCGACCCCTTGAGGCAAGGAGAGGTTCATCTCGGCCACCACCTCTTCGACCTGACGCTGGATGCGGATGGCGTCGCCCTGATCGGAGCGGTCCACACGGATCGACATAGCGCGGTCGTCGCCAACAAAATAGCTGCGCTGGCGGTCCACCCCTTCGACGCGGATCGAGGCCACATCCCCGATGGTGAGGGCGGAGCCATCCGCCTCGGAGCGCAGAACCACCGCCTCCAGTTCCTCTGGGGTGCGTTTCTGAGTGCCGGTGCGCACGCGGGCGTTGGCGCCCTCGACTTCGCCGGCGGGATTGATCTCCACCTCGGCGGCGATCACGGCAGCGATTTCAGCGAGGGTGATGTCATGGGCAATGAGCTGGCTGGAGGGGACTTCGATGATGGTGCGGGGGGCTGCAACCCCGCGGATCGTGGTGCGGGTCACACCCACCTCGAAGAGTCTCAGGATCAGTTCATCCGCCAAGAGCCCCAATTGCTGTGCCCCGATGGGGCCAGTGATGACAATGTCGGTGACCCGGTCGCGCCAGACCGCGCGCTCGACCTCCGGCTCTTCGGCCTCTTCGGGCAGGGTGGTGATCGCATCCACCGCGTTTTGCACATCGTCGGTGGCGCGCGCCATGTCCCAGCCGGGTTCAAAATCGATGTCGATGACCGCGCGCCCCTCGCGAGAGGCCGAACGGGTGTCTTCTACCCCATCAACCGCCAGCAAGGCGGGTTCCAACACCTGCACGATGGCGCTGTCCACGTCCTCTGGCCCAGCGCCCTCCCAGACCACGGAGACATCGACGGACTCGACAATCACATCCGGGAAAAACTGCGCCCGCATGTTGGGGATCGCTGCTGCACCGAGGACCAGCAGCACCATCAACAACAGGTTGGCGGCGGTGCGGTGCCGGGTGAAATAGCTCAGGATGCCGCTGGCCTTCTGGATCGGTGTCGTCGCCATGAGAATTTACCTGTGCCTCTGGTCGTGCGCGCCCGCGCAGGCGGGAAGAAGGGCGGGCAGTCAGCCGCCCCGATTGTCTTCGATACGGCTGATGAGTGCTGCGGGGACTTTGGGCTGGTCCAACTCGGCCAGGACCCTGGTTTTTACATCGCTTGGCATTTGGCCGTTGTCGCTGACGATGGCCTTCAGGGTGGCGCGGCGTTCTTCGGTGAGCTCGATCAGATCCGGGTCGGCCGCTTTCAGCGCGTTCTCTGCGCCTTTGGTCAGCGGGCGAACCTTGATGCCGGCACCAAGAAGCGGCGTGCGACCGGTGACAACCTGACGCCCCTCCAGCTCATTTGCGCGCAGCAGGATTTCGTCGCCTTGGCGGCGCACCAGTTCCACCGGAACCTCCTGAAGCCTGTCGTCCTCGCCCAGAACCAAAACGGTCTGGCGCGAGTCCATCGCCGATGCGGGCAAGCGGATCAGATCGGCAATGGCAGGCTCTTGCACGCGTACGGTGACGAAATCACCGGGCTTGAAGCCTGCGTTGTCCTCTACCCGCGCATAGATGAGACGCCCCGACTGGCCATCCCCCACAGCGCCGCTGGCGCGCGCCAGGCGACCTGTGGCGCGGATGTCGGCCCCGGCAGCGTCGAGCGTGACGATGACCTCCGCCGGGATCAGGCGACCGTCATCGTCGAGCAGACGCGCATACTGGGCCGTGGAGACACGAAAGGCGACCTCGAGCTGGTTGGGATCGACCAGTTCAGCAAGGATTTCATTGGCAGAGACCAACCGCCCCTCGACGAGGTTGACGGATTGAAGCGTGCCTGTGAAAGGCGCGGTGAGCGTGGTGTCCTCGAGATCACGCTGTGCCTCGTCCAGTGCGATTTGTGCCCGAGCCACAAGGGTTTGGGCCTGATCGATACGGGCTTCGCCCTGACTGACGGCCTGGCGGCGGGTGATCACCGACTGGCGCGCGCTCGTGGCGGTCAGCTCGGCGGCCTCCACAGCGGCCTCGGTGCCCACCCCACGGGTCTTGAGGTCAACCTGCCGCTGATACGCCCGTTCTTGAAGATCGGCCTGCATCTGTGCGGTTTCAAGCTCGTCCCGGGCCAAATCCAGCGCGCGGCCAGCGTCGCGGCGCTCGGCTTCGGCGTCCATCATGTCCGCTTTGGCACGGGCCAATGCGGCCTCGGCGTCGGCCTTGTCGATCTCGACCAGTGTATCACCAGCGGTTACGCGGCCACCGTCCTGGAACCCGTCCGCAAGCGCGATGACCCGTCCGGACACGGCAGCGCGCAGCTCGAGCGTGCGGCGGCTCTCGACATGGCCAAAGCCCACCAGTTCGGGACGTTCCTCGCCCAGGGTTGCCGTCACCACATTGACTGCAAAGATCCGCTCGCGGGCGGGCGGGGCGCGACGTTCTTCAGCGAGGCTCTCCTGTACGGCGGAGCGAACCAGATGCAGCGCAAAGAGCAAGAGCGCGGCTGTCAGCCCCGCTAGAAACAGCCCCATGACGCTGTGTCGCAGAAATCGCATCCTTATCCCCTTTGGCTGGCTCTGGTGCGCTACTTGCCATCTGAATTTCACCCCCAAGGGCCGCGCGAGTATACCACGCGTTACAGACAATACGCTCTTATACGCAGGGCTAGATCATTTCCGTCGCAAATGTTCGTCAAGTCTGGGCATAATTTCTACGAAATTACAGGGGCGGTGCCGATAATCGAGCTGCTTTTGCAAGATCTCGTCCCACGCATCCTTGCAGGCGCCGGGGCTACCGGGCAGCGCAAAGAGATAGGTGCCCTGTGCCACACCGCCCGTTGCGCGGCTTTGAATGGCGGAGGTGCCGATCTTTTGCATCGACACGATGGTAAAGACGGTGCCGAAGGCATCGATTTCTTTTTCATAGACGTCGCGATGTGCCTCTACGGTGACATCCCGCCCGGTGAGCCCGGTGCCGCCGGTCGAGATCACCACATCGACCTCGGGATTGGCGCACCACTGGCGAAGTTGATCGGCGATCTCATTGCGTTCGTCTGGCAGGATATTGCGGTCGGCGAGGTGGTGTCCTGCGGCCTCTAGTCGGTCGACCAGCACTTGCCCGGAGCGGTCCTCATCAAGGCTGCGGCTGTCGGAGACAGTCAGAATAGCGATGCGAACCGGAATGAAATCCTTGCTGTCGTCGATGCGTGACATGGCGCTCAGGCCCTTTCTAGTAGCGCAAGCCTCAGTGCAAGGCCTGCAAAAATTCCACCCGTGATGCGGCGCATCCACCGTGCGGCGCTTCCGTCCTCGGCAAACAGGGTGCGCGCGCGCCCGGCAAAGACGCCAACTCCGCCATTCACAAAAACACCGCCGATCCCGATGATGGCGCCAAAGACCAGAAACTGTCCCAGAACCGAGCCCGCCTCAGGGCGGATGAACTGCGGCACGAAGGCGAGAACAAACAGGATCACCTTGGGGTTGGTGAGGCTGACCATCAGCCCGGCGCGAAAGGCGCGCGCGGCCTGTGCGGGCTGGCCTGTGGGCTGTGCCCCTCCGGGTCGCATGAGGGCGCCCCATGCGAGATACAGAAGATACGCAACCCCAAGCCAGCGAATGAGATCAAACAAGGCCGGTTGCGCGGCGACCACGGCGGCCACACCAAAACCGGCAAGCGCGACATGCACCATGCCTCCTGCGGCGACGCCGAGACTGGCGGCGATGGCGGGGCGCGCCCCGGATTTGAGTCCCTGACCAAGGCAGAACATCATATCCGCGCCGGGCGTGATATTGAGCGCAAGCGCGGCGGGCACAAAGGCCGCAAGGGTCGAGAGCGCGATCATCAAGACACCTCAAACCAATTCGGGGTCGGGCCAAGATTGGCGCACTGCGTCGCACCGATCTGACCGCGATAGCCCCAGCTGTCGTGAACATGGCCATAGACAGCGAGTTTTGGCTGCAGCGTCGTGATCGCCTTGTGGATGCTTTCGGAGCCGATTGACAATCCCGAGGAGGTGGTGTCGCCGGCGCCCTTGGGGGGTGAGTGTGTGACGAGGATGTCGATGCCACCGGTGTTTTCACCGGCTTTCGCCAACTCCCGAGCCGCCGCGCGATCCGAAAGGTCAAACGACCAGTCGCCAAAGGGCGTCTCCGGGATGCCGCCGCCCAGACCAAAGATCCGCAGACCTTCGATTTCGGCGCTTTCCCCATGTAGCACGGTCATGAAGGAGAGCGCACAGCCGCGCAGCTCTTCTGCGCTTTCGGCATTTCCGGGGACAACCACCATAGGGGCAGCGATCCCGGCGAGCAGCTCCATGGCGCGCGCAAGCCCCTGACGCGTGTTGCAGAAATCGCCTGCGCCGATCACCAGATCTGCCTCGACACTGGCCGTGACCAGATCGGCAGCAAGCTCTTCGATCAGGTGCAGATCTGAAAAAGCGAGGATTTTCATGAGTGAGCGTCCTGTATCAAAGTGTCAGTTGAGACTGTTCAGACGGGCGCGCAGCTCCAGAAGATCCGCCCAGGCTTGGCGTTTGGCATGGGCTTGGCGCAAGAGGTAAGCGGGGTGGAACATCGGGATCACGGGTTTGCCCCAGGCTTCGGACCACGTGCCACGCAGGCGGGTGATGCCGCGTTTGCCAAGCACGGCCTGACAGGAGATATTGCCCATCAGGACCAAAATATCCGGCTCTGCCAAAGCGACGTGACGCTCGAGAAACGGCACAAGCATCGAAATTTCCGCTGGCAGCGGATCGCGGTTCTGCGGGGGGCGCCAAGGCAGAACGTTGGTGATATAAACATTTTTCTCGCGGCTGAGGTCGATGGCATCGAGCATCTTGTCCAGAAGCTGCCCGGCTCGGCCCACAAAGGGTTTGCCCTGCAGATCTTCATCTCGCCCCGGGGCCTCGCCAATGATCATCACGCGAGCGCCTGCCTGGCCGTCCGAGAACACCAGATTGCGCGCGCCCCGCTTGAGGTCGCAATGTTCAAACTGTTCAAGCGCGGCACGCAGGCTCGGCAGCGCCTGCGCCGTTTTGGCAAGCTTCGCTGCCTCTGCAATCGGGTCAACAGTTTTGGGTTTGACAGGTGTTGGCGGCGTGTCTGCTGCGCGTGCGGGTTTGGGTTTCTGATCCTCAAGCGCGTAGCGGTCGATGGGCGCATCCATCATGGCTTCGGTAGCGCCAAGTTCTACTTGCCACTCCAACAGCGCTTTTGCGCTCCAATAATCCAGCTCCGATTCCATGGCTCACACAGTAGCCCTCTGCCGCACAAAGGAAAACGCCGATTGCGCGGTTTCAGCCATTCAACTGTCGCGCGGGGCCGCGGCGCGGCGCAGGCGGTCGTTGATGGCAATGCCAAGCCCACGCTCCGGAACGGGCGCGACCGCGATTGGTCGACCCAAAGCATCCAGGTGATGCAGATGCCCAAAGAGGTTGGCCGCCGCCTCGTTGAGATCCCCACTGGGCGAGAGGTTCAGGTCGAAGTCTCCGGGTCCAAATCCAAGCGAGACCTCATCCGGGGAAAAATCCTGCGCCTCAAGCCGGACGGAGGCATTGGGCGCGTAATGCGACATGAGCTGTCCCGGTGCGGTCAAGGGATCTGCCTCCGCGCGCGTCATTAGCGTGCAGCCGAGGGCGTGCTCGATGTCTTCAGCAGCCAACCCGCCCGGGCGCAGGAGGATCGGCGCGGCTCCGGCCAGTCCAAGGATGGTGGACTCCACACCGACCCCGCAGGGACCATCGTCCAAGATTGCGGCGATTTTACCCCCCAGTCCCGCGCGCACATGATCGGCGGTCGTCGGGCTGATCCGACCCGAAGGATTGGCAGAGGGGGCGGCCACCGGGCGTCCTACAGCTGCCAGCAACTCGCGTGCGCAAGCCTTGGCCGGTACCCTAACCGCGAGCGTATCAAGCCCAGCCGTCACCAAGGGTGAAACATTGTGATCCGGTCGCAGCGGCAGCACCAGCGTCAACGGGCCGGGCCAGAAGGCCGTGGCCATCGCTTCGGCCCAGTCGTTCCACTGCACAAGCCTGCGTGCGGCGCGGACATCTGCCACATGGGCAATGAGCGGGTTGAAAGAGGGACGCCCCTTGGTGGCATAGATCGCGGCGACTGCCACCCCATTGGTGGCATCTGCCCCAAGGCCGTAAACGGTCTCGGTCGGAAAGGCCACGAGCTGACCAGCGGTGAGCAACTCGGCCGCGCGGGCGATGGCTTCGGGTGCTGCGGGCAGCGCTTCGGTCTCAGATGAGGCTTGGGTCATGGCGGGTGACATCTCGGGGCAAAAACAGGCTTGGCCGTTCCGTCACATCCGTGATGACGCCGCGTTTTGATTGCGTTGCCCTCGGGGCTGTTTACGAAATCGACCAAGGCACAGTAGATAACGGCTCATGCCCGGGAAGCCAAGCGTCTCCGGGGCAAGGCAAGAGTCTGCGCCCAGCCGTCCGCCAGTTGAAGAGAGGTCCACTCCATGAGCTATCGCGCCCCCGTCTCCGAGTATCAGTTTCTGCTGCAGCAGATCCTTGGCTATGACCAGATCACCGCGACCGAGCGTTTTGCCGAGGCCGACGACGATCTGATGACCGCGATCCTCACGGAGGCGAGCAAGATGAGCGATGAGGTCATGGCGCCCCTGCAGCGTGGTGGCGATCTGGAGCCCGCCCGTCTGGAGAACGGCGTGGTGCGGACCTCTCCGGGATATGGCGACGGTTACAAGGCGATTGCAGAAGGCGGCTGGATCGGCATGAGCGCAGATCCCGAGTTTGGTGGCATGGGGTTGCCGATGTCACTCACCACTGCGGTCAACGAGATGATGTCGGGCGCCTGCCTCAGCCTGCAGCTCGCCCCGCTGATGAGCCAAGGCCAGATCGAGGCGCTGGAGCATCACGCCTCTGACGCGCTCAAAGAACTCTATCTGCCCAAGCTCATCGCTGGCGAATGGGCCGGGACCATGAACCTCACCGAGCCGCAGGCGGGATCGGACGTTGGCGCCTTGTCTTCAAAGGCCGAAGACAACGGTGACGGCACTTATGCGGTCTCCGGTCAGAAGATCTATATCTCCTGGGGCGATAATGATTTTACCGAGAATGTCTGCCATCTGGTGCTGGCGCGCCTTCCTGATGGGGTGCCGGGCACCAAGGGGATCTCGCTGTTTCTTGTGCCCAAATACCTGCCGGATGAAAATGGCAACCCGGGCAAGGCCAACAGCCTCAAGGTGGTGAGCCTCGAGCATAAGATGGGCCTGCACGGCTCGCCAACCTGCGTGATGCAATACGATGGCGCAACCGGCTGGCTTGTCGGCAAGGAGCATGGCGGCATGGCGGCGATGTTCACGATGATGAACAACGCCCGTCTGGGTGTGGGCGGTCAGGGTGTCGGTGTGGCCGAAGGGGCCTATCAGCATGCACTGGCCTATGCACTTGATCGCAAACAGGGCAAGACCCCGGTCGAGGGCGGCACGGGCACCATCGTGGACCACGCCGATGTGCGTCGGATGCTGATGGAGATGAAGGCCGATGTCTACGCGGCGCGCGCCATCATGCTGGCCTGTGCGGGTGCCATCGATATGGGGACTGCCACAGGCGACGCCGAGTGGAAGACCCGGGCGGCCTTTTTGACGCCCATTGCCAAGGCCTTTGGCACCGAGACCGGCATCCGGGTTGCTGAACAGGGCGTTCAGGTCCACGGCGGCATGGGCTTCATCGAGGAAACCGGCGCGGCGCAGTTCTACCGAGATGTGCGCGTGACTGCGATCTACGAGGGCACCAACGGTATTCAGGCCATGGACCTTGTGGCGCGCAAGATGATGGACGGTGGCGAGATGGCGCATCGCCTGATCGACGAAATCGAAGAGCAGGCCGAACGCGCCCGCCCGACCCATCCGAACATGGCCGAAGCCGTCTGGCAGGCCTGCGAAACTCTGCGTGAAGCAACCGAATGGCTGGTGGAGGCGGATATGCAGGACCGCTTTGCCGGGGCGGTGCCGTATCTGATGGCCTTTGCCCGTGTACTGGGGGGGCACTATCATCTGGCGGCCGCACTCGCCGACAAGGGTGGCGCGCGTGAAAAACTGGCCCGTTTCTACATCAAGCGGATGCTGCCGCAGCATGCGGCCTATCTGATCCACGCCCGCGAAGGCGCGGCGGGGGCCTTTGCGCTCACAGCAGAAGAGCTGGCAAGCTGATGGTGTCGGTGGCGGACGTCGCGCCCCGCACCCCCTGGGAGGAGCCGCCCGCAATGGGCGAGGCGATCGAGGTCGCTGAGGGTGTCCTCTGGATGCGCCTGCCGCTGCCGATGAAACTTGACCACGTCAATGTCTATGCCTTTGACGAGGGTGACAGCTGGACCGTGGTCGATACGGGCATGTCCTCGAACAAGACTCGCCGTATCTGGGAGCAGCTGATGGCGGGTCCGCTAGGTGGTAAACCGGTGCGCCGTGTCGTCGTCACCCACCATCATCCGGACCACATCGGCAACGCGGGTTGGTTTCAGTCCGAGCATGGCGCAGAACTCGTGACCACCCGCACCGCGTGGCTTTTTGCGCGCATGCTGACGCTGGATGTGCAGGAAAGCTGGCCCGAGGAGACGCTGGCCTACTATCGCAGTGCGGGCATGGACCCTGAGGTCTATGACACCCGTAAGGCCGACCGCCCCTTCAATTTTGCGGATACGGTCTATCCGATGCCTTTGGGATTCACCCGCGTGCAACAGGGCGATGTGTTTCGCATGGGCGGGCGCGACTGGGACATCCACATGGGCAACGGTCATGCGCCGGAACACGCAACCCTCTGGAGTCGTGACGACAATCTGGTTCTGACGGGGGATCAGGTTCTGTCTTCGATCAGCCCAAACATCGGCGTTTACGCCACCGAACCCGAGGCCGACCCGCTGGCGGAATGGCTGGAGGCCTGCGAACGGCTGGCGGCGCTCGCGCGGCCCGAGCATCTGGCGCTTGGAGGGCATAAGCTGCCCTTTACCCGCTTGCCTCTCAGGATGCGGCAGTTGATCGACAACCATCACGGTGCGCTCGAGCGGCTGATGGAGTTCCTCGAGACGCCCAAAAGCGCAGCAGAGTGTTTTCCAACGCTTTTCAAGCGCACGATTGGTCCCGGCGAGTATGGCCTCGCGCTTGTCGAAGCGGTGGCCCATGTGAACCATCTCTATCGCACCGGGCAGGTGACGCGAACACGGCGCAGTGATGAGGCTTGGGTTTACCAGCGCCGCTAGGCCTGCCACCTTGGATGCCACATGGACGATCCAAGGATTTTAAGAAATGGATGACAAGATCTCCACCAGCGCAGAACTGGCAGAAGCGGCTGCGCTCCCCTGCCACCGGGAGGTACATACCAACCCTGATGCGCCCGAAGCGCTGAAGGATGTGCCCGAGGAGATGCAAAAAGTGCCCGCGCCCGAGCAGAAAAGCCCGGCGCGGTGGGCCTATGAACGGCTGATCCTCTATATTCAGAATTTTGAAAAGACCCTCGATGGCGAGCATGAGGTTGCCATGGGGTTTGCGGGCGGTGATGCGGGCGTGTTGCGCATCGAGGGGATGGGGTATTTTGATCCCGACATTGTCACGTTCTACGGCAGCGACGAACGCGGCGGCAAAACGCAATTGGTTCAGCATGTTAGCCAGCTAAATGTGATCTTGCGCGCAATGTCGAAACCAAAGCCGGAAGAACCCGCAAAGCGGATCGGTTTTCGGTTGGTGGCAGAGCTTGAAGAGCACGCCTGAGCACGCCTGAGCACAGCCTGAACATTGACCTGACGCCCTTTGAGATGGTTGGAGGTTTTGCGATTTACACAGCAAATCGCCCCGCGCGGTTGCGGCGCCTCTGGCGCCGCAACCACCTGGCCAATGCTTTGGTAAGAGGCTTTGCCTCTTTCATGGAGGCTCCCGCCCCTCCGTTTACATTCGCTCCGTTCACTTTGGGACAGGCACCCGCGATGGGATGGGCAGCCCCGATTTAAGATCCAGCTGCCACAAGTTTGCGGAGATTTCTGGTGATAAAGACCTGCGCGCCGAGCTGGAGCGGACGGATTTGGTGCATGTGTCGCGCGTGGGAGGTCAGAAATCGGATATAAGGCGTGCTGCGCAAGACTGGTCTTTCATCGCCACCAAAGCTAGATGGCGGCCATGACTTCAACTTCGACTTTGAACTCTTCGCGGGTGAAACCAGAGACAATCAGCAGAGTTGAGCTTGGCACACGCCCCGTTCCTGCGAGGAATTCGTCACGCGCACGCATGTAGCCTGCCATGTGTTCGCGGCTCGTCACATAGGCCGAGATATGGGCGATGTCTGAGGGCGCCATATCGCCCTCTCGCAGGATTTCGCGGATGTTTTCAAAGCAGATCAAAGCCTGCTCATAGCTGCTTTCGGGGATCGAATCATCGGCTCGGATACCAAGCTGGCCGGAGGTCACAACGACCCGCTTGTGCGCCGGAATCTCTGTACCATGCGCATAGGCTGCAAACGGCGGGCGGATCGAAACTGGGTTTAACGCTTTCATTTCCGGCTCTTTTTTCTGACCAATATATAGGCTTGCAAGAGGGAGAGGACTTTGCAAGCCTAAAGGCACTCTCTGGCACAGTTCACTATCAGGGCCACGCAAATCCAATTCTCTGAAGGAGGAGAATATGGCACAGCGTGTGCTTTTGATACGTCATGGCGATGAGCCTGAAGATGATCGCGTTGCCACCTGGCTGGCGGCAAATGGCTATGAGGCCGTGACGCGCAAGCCCTTTGCCGGGGACAGCCTTGAGGATATCGGAGAGGTCGCCGCGTCAATCGTCTATGGCGGATTGTTCGACGTTTTTGAAACGGGGAAATATCCATTTCTGCGCGATGAAGACCGCTGGATCGCACAGTGCCTCGAACGGGATGTGCCGCTCCTTGGGATTTGTCAGGGATGCCAGCAGATCGCACGCCATCTTGGTGCTTGGGCTGGCGCACCGGAGCGGGAATTCTTTGAATTTGGCTATTATCCCATTCTGCCCACAGAGGCGGCGGGCGCCTTTCTCGATGCGCCCTTGACCGTTGCGCAGGCGCATTATCACACGTTTGATCTGCCGCATGGTGCGGTGCGGCTCGCCGGAAATGAGGCCTACCCGAACCAGGCGTTTCGCTATGGCGACAAGGTCTATGGGTTTCAGTTTCATGCCGAAGTGACCCCCGCAGGATTTCGCCGCTGGCAGTCCAGCAAGGTGAATGTCTACGGGCGTCCTGGCGTGCAGGATATTCAGACGCAAAACCGATTGATGGCGGCACATGACGCAGCCCAGGCGCAATGGTTCAACGGGTTTCTCGACAGATTTCTGGGGCAGGCGGCATGAGCATTCAGGGATATTGGGCGGAGCTGAAAACGACGGAATTTCAGACGCTGTCACAGGATTGCATCGCGGTGCTGCCGCTTGGGGCCACCGAGCAGCACGGGCCGCATTTGCCGCTCTCGGTCGATACGGATTTGGTGCATGAGACCGCCGCGCGGATGCTCGCACACCTCGACCCCGCGCAATCGGTGCTGGTCTTGCCAGCCCTCGCCATCACCAAAAGCAATGAACATAACCGGTTCTCCGGGACGCTGAGTCTTTCGCCCGAGACGCTTTTGGCGGTGCTGCGCGAGATCGGGGCCTCGGTAGCGCGCGCTGGGATTGAGCGTCTGGTGCTGTTCAACGGTCACAGAGGCAATACCGCGATATTACAGGTGGCCGCGCGGGAGCTTCGCATCAGCCATGATCTGATCGTGGTGGTGTGTTCCTGGTCCGGCTTTGCCGAGACAGACGGGCTTTTTGATCCGGCGGCCTATGCGGTTGATCTGCATGCCGGGGACAGCGAGACCTCGGCCATGTTGGCGAGCCATCCGGGTCTGGTGGATATGTCCAGAGCCAAGACCTTTGGCACCGCTATGGAAGTCTGGGCCGGAGAATTCCGTTTTATCGGACTGACCGGAGAGCCCGCCACCCCCGGCTGGATTGCTGACGACCTCAACCCCGATGGTGTCTGCGGGGATGCCGCCGCCGCCACGGCGGAAAAGGGTGAGGCGATGTTGGCGTCCGCGGGACGTAATTTTGCGCGCTTTCTGGCGGAGTTTGCCCGTTTTGATCACAGGAGAGCGCCATGAGCCATGCTCCTGGGGCGCAATCCCGCCTGTCTGCCTCCCGTTTGACCGAGGCCCGTCTGCCCGGCGTCGCCGTTCCCGCCGCTCTCGTTGCCGCCGCCGACCGCTTTGGGGGTCAGCCGCAGGGGGAGCACCTGGTGGGCGACCTTGTGCTGCGAAACGGGCGTGCTGAGCGGCTCGAGGCCGCGACAGTGCCGCCCCGGAGATTGGTGCTGCCAAAACTCACAGAGCCGCATGTGCATCTCGACAAGTGCCACACGATCTACCGAATGGACGGGGTCGGCGGCGGTCTGGAAGATGCGATTTCGGCGCAGGCCCTGGACCGGGAAACCTGGACTGCTGATGACATTCGCGCGCGGGCGGGGCGGGGACTGGGAGAGCTCCTGGCCGCGGGCTGTTCTGCTGTGCGTTCCCATGTGGATTGGGGCAGCGGGCGCGACCCAGCGCAGGCCCCACTGGCCTGGGATATCCTGAGGGAGCTGGCCCAAGACGCCTCGGATGCGGTGATCGTGCAGCGTGCGGCGCTGACAGGAGCCGACAGGATGGCCGACATCGGCTATGCGCGGGCTTGCGCTGCGCGCGTGGCCCAGAGCGGCGGCGTGCTTGGATCCTTTGTGCTGAACCAGCCGGGTCGCAAAGAGGGCATCGCCAATATCTTTCGCGTTGCAGAGGATATGGGGCTGGCTCTTGATTTTCACGTCGACGAAGGCCTCGCGCCGGGGCTCGACGGCTTGGAGATGATCGCCGACGCCGCTCTCGCCACCCGGTTCGGCGGACCGGTTCTCTGCGGTCATGCCTGCAGCCTGATGAACCGCTCCGATAAGGACGTGCGGCGAATTGCCGAAAAGCTCGCCCGCGCTGAAATCTCCGTGGTCGCGCTTCCGACCACCAATCTGTACTTGCAGGGGCGCAACAACGGCACGCCGGACCGCCGGGGGCTGACGCGGATTCACGAGCTTGCTGCAGCAGGCGTAAACGTGGTGCTCGGCGCGGACAATGTGCGCGATGCCTTCTGCCCGCTCGGCAGTCACGACCCGCTGGCGACGCTTTCGCTGGCGGTGCTTGCCGGGCATCTCGATCCGCCTTTTGGCGACCATCTACCCATGATCACCACCGGCGCACGCCGCGCGCTTGGCCTTGCCCCCGTGACCGTCGACGGGGCTGCAATCGGGGATCTGCAGCTGTTCGACGCGCTTTCGGTCACGGACATTTTGGGCAGCCGATCTGCGCCGCGTCCCCTGACCGACGATTTGCCAGGAGCCTCCGTATGACCGATACGCCGACTGACCACCCCTCCTTCGATTGGGCCAATTTTGCCGCCAGCCTTTCGCCGGTCGAGGTGATTGAAGAACCTGTCCTGATCAAGAAACGCTCGCGGGATTTCTTTTGGTACAGCCCGGTTCTGAACGCCCAGCTGAAAAAGTGCTTTGGCGATCTGGTGGCGGTGCCCCACACGAAGGATGAGATGCGCCATTGTCTGCAGCGCGCCTATGAGGCCGATGTGCCTGTGACATTGCGTGGCGGCGGCACCGGGAACTACGGGCAGGCGGTGCCACTGCAAGGAGGGTTGATCCTCGAAACCACCAAGATGAACCGCATTCTGGAGATTGGTGACGGCTATGTGCGCGCTGAAGCGGGGGCCTTGATGGCGGATGTCAATGCGGCGCTGATCGCGCAAGGCTGGGAAATGGCGATGTTCCCATCGACACAGGACATTGCCACCATTGGCGGGTTTGTGGCCGGCGGCTCTGCCGGGATCGGGTCGATCGCAAATGGCGCCCTGCGTGAAAAAGGAAACATCATGCAGCTCAAGGCGTTTTCGCTTGAGGCAGAGCCGCAAGAGCATGTCTTTGACGCTGAAGACGCCCTGCAGCTGCACCATGCCTGGGGATTAAACGGGGTCATCACCGAAGTGACGCTGCGCACTGTGCCGCATCGCCACTGGATTGGGTGCATGGCCACCTTCGACAGCTATGAAGCGTGCTATGCTGCTGGCTATGCGCTTGCTACCTCAACGCAGATTGGCCGCAAGCTGGCCAGTACGGTCGAAGCCCGCATTGTCGCCTATTTCCCGCGCCTCAAGGATCATTTGCGTGAAGGCAAACACCTGCTGGTGTCACTGGTTCCCGCCGAGGACATGGAGGCCCTGCGGGCACTGATAAAGGCGCAGGGCGGCCATCTGGATCTGGCGATGAGTGATGCCGAGCGGCAGGCGGCAAAGCTGCCGCATGTTTTTGAATTCGCCTACAACCACACCACGCTGCAGGTCCTGAAGGCCGATCGCTCGGCCACCTATCAGCAAATCGGGGTCCCGGATCCTGCGGATGCGCGAGCGGTTGCGGCCGTGGGTGCGGCCTTGGGCAATGATGTCTGGCAGCACCATGAGTTCGCGCGGGTGGATGGCAAGATTGTCGCCTTTGACCTGCCGATCATCTGGTTCACCGATGAGGCACGGCTGCGCGAGATCGACAAGACCTATGAGGCGCACGGCCACAGCGTCGCCGATGCGCATACCTATTTCGTCGAGGGGGGCGGGCTGAAGAATGCCGATTATCGCCACCTGGCGTGGAAGAAACGCATGGACCCCAAGGGACTGCTGAATCCTGGCAAGTCACGGGCCTGGGAGGAGGTAAAACACCTCCCCGCTGAGGAAATCGAAGCAAAGGCAAAGGGCTGAGGAGACCCAGAATGACGACTATTGAATCAAAACCGCTGACACCGTGCTTTGGGGTCGAAGTGAGCGGAATGACGCTTTCGGAGGTCAGCAAAGGGCATGATTTCGCTCGGCTGCGAGACCTGTTTGAAGAGCATTCCGCGCTCTTGTTTCGCGCGCAGGAGATCAGCAACGAGGAGCACATGGCGCTGGCGCAGCTCTTTGGCCCGATCGAGGATCGCAAGGCTGACGAGCGCAAACCGGGTGAGGCGTTTGAAGTGCCCGAAGTGTCGAACGTACAAAGGGACGGCACCACCTCCGGCGAAATGGATCTTCATACTCTGAACCTCAAATCCAACTTTCTTTGGCATTCGGACAGCACGTTTCTGCCCACGCCTGCGCTGACCAACATCCTGATCGGTCGCGTTGTCACCACAGAGGGCGGCGCAACCGAACTTGCCAGCACCCGAGCGGCCTGGGCGGCGATGCCAGAAGAGCTGAAATCGAGGATCCGCGGACGCGGCATCTGGCACAGATACAGCCATTCGCGTCGCAAGATCTCGCCGGAGCTGGCCAAACTGCCGATGTTCAACAAATGGCCCGACCAGCATTGGAGCGCGGTCTGGCCCAATCCGGTGAACGGGCGCGAAGGGCTCTATATCGCCAGCCATGCCTTCAAGGTTGACGGCTATGACGAAGCCGAAAGCCAGGAATTGCTCGATGAGTTGATGGCGTTCTGCACACAGCCAGAATTCACCTATGCGCATCAATGGAATGTCGGGGACGTGCTGATCTGGGACCAGCGCGCAGTGCTGCATCGTGGGACGCCTTGGCCCTACGAGCAGCCACGCACCCTGTCGAGCATCTGCGTTTCAGTGACCGAAGCAGACGGGATCGGCTCCATCCGCATGCCCGCCTGAATCACGCTAGGCCGGGCGGTTGCCCGGCCTGCACATAACTCGGCCGTACAAACAAAGCGGCAGCCAGCCTCACGGCGCAACAGAGAGGGAAACCTATGACTCATTTCACCAGAACAGGACAACCGTTGCCGGCCTCGCTGACACGTCAGGCACCCGAGATGGCTGCTGATCCCGTCAGCCGCCGAGAGTTCCTGGCGACGGCCTGCTCTTTTGGCGCCACCGCCGCCACGGCCTATGCGATGATGGGTCTGAACGCCCCGGCACAGGCTGCGGCCAATGCCCAGATGGGGGGCACCGTGCGCATCCAGCAGCAACTTGTGGCCATGCGTGACCCTCGAAAGTTTGACTTCAATTCGCTTGCCACCTTTACGCGCGGATGGCTGGAATACCTTGTCCAATACAACTCTGATGGCAGCTTCACCCCGATCCTGCTGGACAGCTGGGAAATCAGCGAGGACGCCACCGAATATTCGCTCAATGTGCGCAAAGGTGTCACCTGGAACAACGGCGAGCCTTTCACTGCCGATGATGTGGCCAACAATATTGCCCGGTTCTGTGATGGCACCGTCGAAGGCAACGCCATGGCGGGCAAAATGCAGGTGATGATTGATCCCGAAACCAATCAAATACTGCCGGGTGTGGTCGAAGTCACTGACAGCCACTCGCTGAAGCTAAAGCTGCCGAAACCGGACATTTCGCTGATCGCGAGCTTTGCCGACTATCCCGCTGCCGTTGTGCATCCGTCGTTTGAGGAATTCTCGATGCTGGATAACCCGATCGGAACCGGGCCCTACCTGCCCGAGTTCTACAGTGTCGGTGACAGTGCGGCGCTTGTGCGCAATCCCGATCACACATGGTGGAACGCGGGCAATGGCGGCTATATGGACCGGGTCGAGTTCATCGATTTCGGCGCGGACCCTGCGGCCTTTTTTGCGGGGGCGGACGCGGATGAATACGACGTCAATTACGACACCGAAGGCGACTATATGGACGCCTATGACTCGCTTGATGGCTGGACCAAGCATGAGGTGACAACCGCCGCCACGGTACTTGCGCGTTGCAACCAACTGGCCGAGGTGAATGGCAAAGCTGTCTATGCCGATGCCCGCGTCCGCCGTGCGCTTGCGATGGCCGTGGACAACGAAGTGGTGCTGGAAATCGCCTATGGCGGGCAGGGCCGTGCAGCGGAAAACCACCATGTGTCTCCCGTGCATCCCGATTATGCCGACATCGGTGCCCCTGTGCGCGATCCTGAGGTGGCAATGCAATTGCTGGAGGATGCCGGCATGTCGGACTTCGAGCACGAGCTGGTCTCGCTCGATGCGGCGTTCTGGAAGGCCACGGGCGACGCCATTGCCGCGCAGCTGCGTGACGCTGGAATCAAGGTCAAACGCACGGTGTTTCCGACCTCTACCTTCTGGAACAACTGGGCGAAATACCCGTTCTCGGTGACGAACTGGAACCACCGCCCCCTCGGCATTCAGACACTCGCCTTGGCCTATCGCAGTGGTCAGGGATGGAACGAGTCCGGTTTTGCCAATGCGGAGTTTGACGCGCTGGTCGAAGAGGCGCTGGCAACTGCCGATCCAGAGGCGCGCAGCAAAATCATGGCCAAGCTTGAACAGATCATGATCGATGAAGGTGTCATCATCCAACCCTATTGGCGTTCGCTCTACAACCATTCCAAGAGCAATCTGAAGGGCGCTGAAATCCACATCTCCAACGAGCTTTATCCGCAGTACATGTATTGGGAAGCTTGATTTTTCAATGGTTTGCCCGCCGCTGACCCCGGCGGGCGAACAGCAACGGAGAGCCGAGCATTGCTGGACACCATATTATTGGCCGCGCAGGCCTTCAGCCTGGCCTTTATGGCTGGGTGGCTGACGATTGGCGCGATGGAAAATTTGCTGCATCCTTTCTTGAACGAAACCTACACCGCGGAGGTCATGGATATGGCCCGCATGCGCGAGGACTATCCGGAGGCCTATCATTTTGTCGCCTATCGGCGGGTCACCAGCCCAGGGCTGCGTCGCGCGCTCTTTCGATGCATCGTTGTCTGGGAGTTTGCGGCGACGTTTGCGCTCTGGATCGGGGTAGGGGGGCTGGGTCTGGCCGCTGCGGGATCTCTGGCACCAGACGTGGCAGTTGCAATCGCGCTGGTGGCGACCATGATGTTTATCGCAACCTGGTGTGGGTTCTTGATCGCGGGAAATTGGTTCTGCTATTGGTTCGGACATGAAGGCGGGCAGAACACCCATTTCCAGATGACCCTGTGGGGCATGCTCAATGCCGTATTGCTTGTCGCTGGCGCGGCTAGTCTCGGGGTATGATCGTACGCCCAGCTTGGCGCACAATCATACCCATCAGGCGGTGGGTCGAACGGGATAGGTCTCAGCCCTCAAAGCCCGCGACATTGCTCTCTTTCACCCAAGCGCTGGAACAGGTGCCCCAATAGGCCAGATTTGGCGGCCACGCCTCGGGCGTCAATGCGCAGGCTGCCATGCGCGCCTCGAAATCGAGCGCCGCCACATAGCCGCCACGTCCGTCGCCCTTCTCGGGATCACTCCAGATGAGACCGGAATAGCCGTTCTCATAGGCGCATTCAAACGCGGCCCCCAGATCTGACGGGAACACGTAGCCGAGGATCGCGGCTTTGGCGTGCGGGGCCGCGTAAAGCGCAATCTGCCCGTTCTCGGTGCCTTCGTTGCTGAGGATGCCCGCAACCTCGCGACAATCTGCGCTTCCGTAGGGGGCTGCGCCCACAATCGGCTGATGTGGTTGATAGTAGCCCGCACTTTCGGCGCTCGGACCGGTGCGCAGCATATTCACCGAGATCCCGCGTAGCGACAGTAGCGTGTCTAATTCCGCTCGTAGCGCCGGTTGCATGCAGTGCAGGCTCCGGTCAGGTGCAGTGCCGCGGCCAAAGAAATCAAGCCAGATCTCGGCCTCAGATGTTTCGCGCGAGTCGATCGGTGTTTTCAGGCTCAAAACCGCGCGGCCCCCGTCATGCACAAAGCTGAACTCGTGTATGTCCCATGGAACCCCCCCGGTTCCTAGTGTCATGCCAAAGGGGATGTCTTGGGCGAGGCGTGTGATCGGGGCGTTTGAGACTGAAGGGCTGAGATGCAGGCTGAGGACGGGCGTGCCCATCTCGGGGTGCTGGCTTGCGCAGACTTTGATCTCTTCTGCCTCTTCAGTGAGGCAGAGCACCTGCGTTGCAAGGATGTCGTCGCAAAAGGCCTGTGCAATGCCCGCAGAGCAGAGCCATCCAAGCACGAATGTTGCGAGGCATGATTTCATGATGCGTTTCCTCTCAAATGTCGGTGGGCGCGCCGACTGGCGCACGGTCAATAATGGCAGGATTGTTCGTGTCATGTTATTGAACCCGCTCCAGCAGGGCTGCATCGACCCATCCCGTCGCGCAGGGACCGGCATAGGGCTGCCCGAGGCGCTCCGGGCGCAGGGTGCAGTCGCTCATTCCATTGGTTGGCAAGGCAACCGCGACGAAATCGCCGACGCGGTCCAAGAGGTCGACCGTCTCGCCCGGTTGTAGCATCCACCAGACCGGCGTTGCGGCCGAGGGGCGCGCGGCCGCATAAACGGGTACACCCTCACGGCCCCCCTTGGTGGAGAGGACGCGCGCGCGTCCCGCAGTTTCAACGCGGGGGATGATAGCATCCTTGGAAAAGAACGCCCCAATTGGGCCACGCATTTCTTGTGCGGGCCAGAGTGCGTCGGTATCGGCGTAAATCGTGGCCGGCGCACAGAGCGTTTGATCGACTTCCGCGCGCCAATGCGGTGACTGTAGCCACATGGAATACTCGCCCGTATCTGCGATGGTTTCGTTTGCATCATCCCAAGGCAGCTGCGCATGCAAGGTCACAGGCTCTGCAAGATCAGTGCTCCAGAACCCGATCTCCAGTTGGACCTGATCCTCTTCGGACCAGAGAAACCAGGTCGTGTTGGCATCTGCGATCAGAGGCGTGTCGTAATACATCTCGCCGGTCGACAAGGCATGCCGGGTCAGGCTGTAGCTTTGATCCTTGGCGCAGACGGTGATTTGCTCGCGCAGCTCGGCGGCCTCTGTTGCGCATTGAAAGACAACTGCGCCCTCGCAGACCGATTGCGCTGCGGCGGCGTAGCCCCAGCTGATCGCGACAAAGACGCAGGTCAGCCATTGTGAGGTTCGAGACATGTAACCAGCCTCTATTCTGCGGCTTCAATGATCTCGATGAGACCGGAGAGGTCACTTTGGACGGTGCCTGTGTCGCAGCTTAGATCCGCGATCAACGCCCCGTCGCGCAGAACATTGATCCCGCCGATCTGTGTCGCATCCGCCGCGCGTTCACTGCCCGACCAGACCTCATAGGAATAGCCGCCTCCGCCATCAAAGGTCACGGATTCACTCATGAAGGCGCCCAGTCCATTCCACGGAGCAGCCTCCAGTGTTGCCATGTCCTGAAGGATTTCTTTCTCGACCGTACCGTCGGATTTGAAGAAGCCATAGGCGACCTTTGATCCCTCTGCCCAGATAGCGTTGCACACTTCGACCCCGCGTGTGGCATCTTTGAAGGTGCAGGAGAATACTTCGGTGCCATCAAGCTCGCAAAACCGGCCAGCCTGCGCGGCGCCAGCTGTGATCAGTAGGGCAATTGAGAGGGTGAGGTGTTTCATAAGGTGTCCTGTCAAAAAGAGGTTTGAAAATCACGTGGTTCCGGGGGGATGAGGTGCATGTTTTGCGGATGAGCGCAGCCAGAGCGCGCCAACGAGACCAACAGCCAAGGCAACTGCGATCAGCGCCAGTGACAAGATCGGGCGATAATAGAACCAGGCCGTTGCCATCGTGAGACCACCAAGGCAGAACGCCGATGCAACGCTGATCAGCGAGGTGACCGACGACGAGACCCAGCCCAGAACGGGCAGAATGCTTGCAAGCACATCCACAACGCCAAAGAGCGCTTTGAAGCCTAGAAAGAGCAGAACCAGCAAGCCGATGCGCAGCATCCATGTCTTGGCCGTGTTGGCGCGCTGCGCGGTCTCAAACATCTCTTCGGCGGTTTTTATTCCTTCCGTGAGCAAGTGGATCTTGCGACCGTTCTGCGCGGTATATGGAACCAAAGCATTGCCATGTTGCAGGCCAATGACGCTGGCGCTGTCAATTCTGGCCGCTTGGTAGCGCAGGCGGATGTCCCCAAGTGCCGGGCGCGCGACGGTCTCACCAAACACCACTTGCCCGGCAACCAGCTTGGCCGGTTGAGAAAGCGGCAGAGCCTGTGCGATCTCAGCAGCCTGTGTTTCGGTCAATATCACCGGTGTCGCGCCGCCCAGATCAGAGATCTCTTCTGACACGCGGTAAGCGCCGACCGTTGCGTCTTGCTGGCGCAGGATTTTGGAACGGATCGGCATCGGAGGGTTCATGTGACCTTCGGACACTCGAAACGCGGCCCCGCTCGCGGGGGTTTCGGTCCAATCCATCCGATAGGTGTATGTGGTCGTTTTGTCCTGCCCTCCTCCGAGTTTGGTGTCGGTCCGGGTTTGCGTTTCTTCGATCCAGGCAAATTGCTCCACGATACGTTCGAGGCGCACCGTTTGCGCCGGGGCCTCCACTCCAAGCGCGGCGTCAACAAGCGCTTCTTTAAGCTTTACAGGGCCACTGATATGGACGAGACGAGCTTCGAACGTTGGGTCCAATGTTGCGCTGTCCAACGACACAACTTGCCCCGCGCCCTCGTCCAGCGCCCGCGCTGTGCGCACGGCATTGCCTTCGTTCCAGAACAGAAAATAGAGAGCAATGCCGATAAAGCTGATCCCGAGGCCGATGCCTTTGAACGCGTTCTTTAATCGGGCCGACAGGCTGACCTGCGTTGTTTCCGTAAACTGAGACATGATTCAAGCTTTTGAAAAGAATTGACAAATGGTCTTAGGCAGATTTTCGAAGCCCGAGTGTTTGCATCACTTCAGCGATGTCCGCCATGCTCAGCCCCCGGGCGATCGGTGCATTGGGTACGCCCAGCCAGTCATTGATTTCCTGCGCCGTTAGCAACGAGCGTTTGCTCGTGGTGTAGCCATGAGACAGCGGTACACGATGCCGGTGCGTTGCCGCGCGGGTGATAACACAGAGCCGATAGGTGTAGCTGGCATGCAGCCTGTTGTTGCTGCGTTCATTGCGCCTCAGGTCGACATCCGCTTGCAACACGGTGTCCAGGGGAATGGTGTCGACACGGGTGCCATGCAGCATGGTTTTGCGCAGGGTCAGGGTATTATGTGTGCGGTCGAAAACCACCTCGGTTTGGTGATAGACCAGCCACAAGGTCCCGCCCCCAACGACCACAACTGCGAGGGCTATCGCCCATCCCGCAATTGCACCCGAGATGGCAGCAGTCAGGGCGAGCCCAAGCGCGACCAGCAAGGCAAGCCCCAGAACACTGGAAATGACGCGGGTTGTCCCTTGCAGAACAAGGCAATCGGATTGGTTCAGGTCGATCTTCATCGGCGGGTGCTCAAATTTCTTGGACGTTTATGACGTTGGCTGATGGCTCCAGCGGTCTGGCTCCGGGACGGGAGCCTGAGCGGCGCGAACGAGGTGATGAACCGCGCGTTTCAGGCCCCCGACCGGGAGGCGACAGAGATCCATGAGCGAGGCCACCGGCTGCCCATAGCGAGCAGGTGGGTAGACGCCCGTTATGGGCGTTGCGCCCTCTTGGCGGGCGCCCGCGGCATGTAGACCTCATGGTGTTCCCCTCTGACACGTCACAGTCGGGGTGATAGGCCGTTGTCCATGGACGATACATATGGGGATTTCCCCATATTTTGCGATGCGCACCGGTCCCGATGGCGAGCTGGTCCAAGCACCGAATGCCGCGCGGGACGTGTCCATTTGCCCTGGGTATTCCAGCGCCCCCGTGGCGAGGTCGCACATATACACTTCGATTTTTGCGTGTGCGCCAGACAGCATATTACTATCTAAGGTATTGATATAGCAGTGATTTAAGTGGGGTTTGGTCGTGCAGATATGGTGTGTGAGATTTATTAATCAGAGAAGTTGAAAAATGTTAGCGCTTTCAGGTTCGGCGCGGTAGGATGCGCCGAATTGGCATGATCCACGGGGTGGGTCGCAGATAGGGATACGGGACGACCAGCATGATCCTTTGTTGTGGTGAAGCGCTCATTGACATGATTCCGGGAACGACCGAGACGGGGCAAGCGGCATTTGTGCCCCACACGGGTGGGGCCGTCTTCAACACGGCCATTGCGCTTGGCCGTCTTGGGCGGCGCGTGAGCCTCCTGAGCGGTGTTTCGCGGGATCTGATGGGGCGCAAGCTTGAGGCAGCGCTTCGCGAGAGCGGCGTAAGCGAGGACCACTTGATCCGCTCAGACCGCCCGACCACGCTCGCCTTTGTCGAGTTGCAGAACGGGCATGCGAAATACGCGTTCTACGACGAGAACACTGCGGGGCGCCTGATCACGGTAGCGGACCTGCCGAAGCTCGGCACTGAGGTCGAGGCCCTGTTTTTTGGCGGCATCAGCCTTGCGTGTGAGCCCTGCGCAGACACCTATGCCAGCATGCTCAAGCGATATGGGGCAGAGCATGCCGTGGTGCTCGACCCCAATATCCGCCCCGGCTTTGTCCCGGACGAGGCACGCTATCGTGCCCGCCTCAAGGAGATGCTGGCGCAGGCGGATATGGTGAAAGTCTCCGATGAGGATCTGGCCTGGATCATGCCAGAGCAGTCAGACCCGCAAGCGCAGGCAGCTGCGCTACAAGCCTGGGGCCCTGCGGTTGTACTTGTGACCCGCGGTGGTGACGGAGCCATGGGGCTGCTTCCAAACGGGGAAAGCGTCACCGTTGCAGCTGAGCGCGCGGAGGTGGTCGATACGGTTGGGGCTGGGGATACGTTTAACGCAGGCGTGATGGCGCGGCTTGACGAGTCGGGGGCCCTGAACAAGGAGGCCTTGCGCAAGCTGGATGCGTCGACCTTGGCGGAGGCCCTGCGTTGGGGCGCCAAGGTTGCGGCCGTCACGGTGTCGCGCGCGGGGGCAAACCCGCCCTGGCGCTCAGAGCTCTGATCTGGTGAGGCGGCCACCCAAGACAGGGTGGTGGCTATTCAGGCGCGGCGCGATTGACGCGGATGGAAAGGTTCCATCTGGGCAATATCTTTGCGCCGCAGATCCTGACGCGCCAAGGCGCCATAGCGCGATGACACGAGCTTGCGCCCGATCTTACCCCGGTTCGAAAGCGCAGGAATGAGCTCGGGGAACAGGTCAAAAATCTCGCATTTGTCGCGAGGGCTGAGACCGCGCAGGGCCTCGGGGCCGGGCCAGAAGGTCTCTGTTGCGCAGCCGTCTACAAAGATCACCTGATGCGCCTCGGTCATCAAATGGATATAGCATACCCCCGACGCGCGCTCCTCCGCATGGACATGACCAGGGTCGAGCTCAAGCAAAAGGCGTGCGCGCACAAAGGACTCGCTTCTGGACGCGCCATCGGAGGGCAGCAAGAAGCGATGCTGCGGCGAGACCAGCATGGCGCGATCATTTGCGATTATTCCGCCGGGGCGCAGCAGGACAGGTCGCAGATGCGGATGTCGCGCCAGATCCGAAGCCGAGAGCCTGCGGTGGCCGACCCAGATCACCGGCTGTAGCCCGTTGTCAGCTGTCTGGACCAGATCGCCTTCGCGGATCTCTTCCACCGGTACCTCGCCCCGTGCGGTGATTACGCGGCTGCCGGGCGTATAGCAGGGGATACCAGCGGCAAACAGCTGATCGTGGGTGGTCATCTGTGCCGGTGTGACGCCTTGCAAAACAAGCTGTTCGCCACCGGGGAACGTCAGAAGTGCATTGCCAAAGCCATCGTCGCTTGTGGTGACGTCGATGGTGCGTACCGCCCCGCCATCGCCGGACCCACCCGTCAGGCCAGAGACATCCAGCTGGTCGTTGTAAAAGCCATCAACATCGGTGTCATTGATGTCAAAGTCGGTGATCTGGTCGACCCCACCCGAGGCGGTCAGCGAGATCAGGTCATCCCCGGCGCCACCGGTAAACACGTCGTCCCCACTGCCGCCTGTGAGGCTGTCATTGCCTGATCCTGCATTAATCTGAACACCGGCGGTATCGTTTCGGGCATCAACGACGTCGTCCTGATCGGTGAGGATGAGCTCTTCGATCTCGGAAAACTGGATCGTGTCGGTGCCGTCGGTGATCGTTCCGGCTTCGGGGCCGGTGTAGGTCACCGTGACCGGGCCGGTCATATAAGACAGATCGACAACGTCCTGATCGTTCCCGGCCTCGCCACCGACGATGGTGTCGTTGCCAAAATTATCTTCGATCCGGAAGGTATCAGCATCTGCCTCGCCGTACATGAGGTCCGCACCGGTGCCACCGATCAGGAGGTCGTTGTCGTTGCCTCCATACATGGTGTCATTGCCGCTGCCGCCATCAAGCGTGTCATTGCCATCGGTCGCAACAATGCTGTCGTTTCCGGTGCCACCGGACAGGCTGTCATCACCAACCGAGTTGCGCAGCGTATCGTCGCCTTCGCCGCCAAAGAGCGTGTCATTGCCCGCACCGGTGGTCAGGCTGTCGTTGCCCGCGCCGCCGTAGATCAGATCGTCGCCATCGCCACCAAGGATCGTGTCGTCATCGTCGCCACCATCAATGGTGTCGTTGCCGATGCCGCCCTCCATGTAGTCCATGCCGCCGCCGCCGAACATGATGTCGCTGCCGGCTTCGCCAAACATGCTGTCATTTCCGAGGCCACCATCGAGGCTGTCGTTGTCGACCCCTGCGTAGAGCGTATCATTGCCGTCGCCCCCCTCAAGGGTGTCGTTGCCTTCGGTGGCTACAATGCTGTCGTCGCCGACGCCGCCAACAAGGCTGTCGTCCCCAGCCGAGTTGTGGAGCGTATCATTGCCCTCGCCACCGAGCAGCGTATCGTTGCCAAGGCCGGTCGAAAGGAAATCGTCGCCCTCGCCACCATCGATGAGGTCGTCGCCGTCGCCGCCGGAAATCGTGTCGCCACCAAGCCCGCCAATAAGCACATCCGAGCCGGTGCCGCCGATCATGACGTCATCGCCTTCGCCACCGTCGATGCTGTCGTCGCCCTCGCCACCGTCAAGCGAGTCATTGCCGCCCTGGCCCATGATGACATCCGACCCAAGCCCGCCCAGCAGCGTATCGTTGCCTTGCTCGATCGGGACGTAGACTCCATCTTCGATGAGGTCGCCCGAGAGTGTGAACCCGGAGATAGTGCTGCGCGCTTCCAGGGTGAAGGTAATAAAATCCCGGCCTTCGAATTCGGCAGAGAACCAGGCGTCCTGGTCATCCGGGTTGTTCGCCTCGGTCCCGGCCGCGCGCACGCTGCCATCCTGATTTGTTACGTTGAGCGAGGTAGCATCCGAGGTGCCAAAGGCGGTGTATTCATCCGTATCCAGCGAAACGGCCTCGACATCATAGTTGTAGTAGTTCTGATCGAGGTCGTTGAAAGTCGCGGTGGAGTTGATGTTGACCGGCTCGCCGGTCGTGGGATCAAAAAACTCGAGCCGGAACTCGGCGGTGTCCCCATAGCCGTTGCCGGTGATGGAGATTTCAGCCCCACGGTCGCCCGACAGGTCGATGGTCATGTTCGGGTCGCTTGCGTTCACCAGAACAAGGCGTCCCCAGACTGCGGTCCCATCCTCAAGAAAGGCCACATCACGGTAAACTGCGGTATCTCCGATCCCGGCAGATGTGCCATCGTAATAGGACTGGCTGACGAGATTGTTGATGTTGAGCACAAGCGGCGTTGCATCCGAACCGGTCTGGCCGTCCTCGTCGCCCATGAGCGTATCGTTGCCCTCGCCGCCCTCGACGCTATCGTGACCACGCCCGCCCATCACGACGTCATCATCCCTGGATCCGGTCAGGCTGTCGTCACCGTCGCCGCCCAGCACCAATTTGAACAGCCCGTTTGCGTTGCCATTGGCATTGGCTGCGGCGTTGTCCCTGCCAGTGAGTTTCAACAGGTTGTCAATAAGGCCCTCGTTGCCGGACCCATAGGTTTGGAAGAACTGAGAGTTGTCAATGTGCTCTGGGTCTTCTTCTTCCTCTTCCTCCTCTTCGAGATCCCACTCCTCTTCCCAAGGGGCAAAGTCATCAACATCGAATGTCTCGGGGAGCGCACGCCAATCGTGCTCATTCTCAACCTCAGAGTGGAGCAAGAATTCTTCGGCGTCAGCAGCCGGACGGTTGATGCGGGTCATATGCAAGGGCCTTCGCAAGGATCTGGTCAAAACGCGTGCCTGCGTAGTATTCGCCAGAAGACACAAAAGGCTGATTAAGACCTGTGCAGAAATTTTTCGTTAATCGCGCTGTGGGGATGGATGATAGAAATTTTTATAAAATTATATACATCAGCCGCGCACAAAAAGCCCGCTGGTGCATTGGGCACAAGGTTTTGAAAAGGTTGAACTTAGAGCCTCAGCAGGGCAATATCGGTCGCGCGCAGACCAATTTCAGCGTGCGCAGTGTCTCGGTGCACAATAATTAAAAACTGATGTTGAATTGCGCGTTTCTATTTCATTCCTGAAGAGACGCATAAAAATGTCTTTATTCAGTGGACCCTTGCGAAGGGAAAAATGCGTTTCGGGGCGGTCTTGCCAATTGGATCAGGCAAGACCGCGTTGAGGCCGTCGCCGAAGTTGGTTCGGGCGAGCGCTCTGCTTTGCCGAACCGTGGATCACTGCACGCGGCGCAAAAAGGCGCGGGTGCGCGGGTCTTGCGGGTCGCTCAGGATTTGATCCGGGGGGCCTTGCTCAATTACATCGCCGCCGCTCATGAAAATGATCCGATCCGCAATCTCGCGGGCGAATTGCATCTCATGGGTTACGATCAGCATGGTCTGGCCCTGCTCTGCCACGCGCCGCATCAGGTCCAGCACCTCGCCAACCCACTCCGGGTCCAGCGCCGAAGTCGGCTCGTCAAAGAGCATCAGATCCGCATCAAGCGCCATCGCGCGTCCAATCCCGACACGCTGCTGCTGCCCGCCCGAAAGCGCCGCAGGATAGGCATCAGCTTTGTCCAAAAGCCCCGTGTCCTGCAAAATGGTGCGGGCGCGTGCGTCGGCTGCGGACTTGGGCATGCCCTTTACGGTGATTAGTGCCTGCGTGATGTTTTGCAGCGCGGTTTTGTTGGCAAACAGCGCGTAGTTCTGGAACACGAAGGATGTCCGCCTGCGCAGCGCGAGGATTTCTGCGCGGCTGGCGTTGGCGGCGTCGACACTGAGGTCCCCGACCCGGATCACCCCTCGATCGGGCCGGTCCAGACAGTTCAAACATCTGAGCAGGGTGGATTTCCCGGTGCCCGAAGGGCCGATGATGACCACCCGCTCCCCCGGCTGGATCTCAAGCGAGATGTCACGCAGGACCGCGCTCTCGCCGAAGGATTTACTGAGCCCCGAAATACTGATGCCTTTGGTGTTGCTCATCTCGCATGCGCCTTGTTGAGGTAGGTTTCCAGGTGACGCTGGCCAAAGGACAGGGCCTCGACAAGGATCCAATAGATCGCGGCGGCCACCAAGAAGGCTTCAAAGTAGAGAAAGCTCCCTGCGGCTTCTTTCTGGGTTGCCCCCATCAGCTCTGTGACGCCTAGCGTAAAGGCGAGAGAGGTGCCTTTGATCATATCAATGAAGTAGTTGACCAGGGTCGGCGCTGCGACGCGGGCGGCTTGGGGAAGGATGATCTGTCGCATCATCTGCCCCTGCGTCATCCCAACCGCTTGGGCGGCCTCCCACTGACTCCGGTCAACACCAAGGATTGCGGCACGGATGCTCTCGGCCATATAGGCCGAGAAATGCAGCGTCAGCCCCATGATCGTCGCCGTAACGCCGTCAATGGAACCGAGGAACCCCAGCACCTGCGGCAAGCCGTAATAGAACAGGAACAACTGTACCAGGAGCGGCGTGCCGCGAAAGAAGCTGATAAAAAGGCGTACGAAGGCGTCCAGAACAGGGATCTGAAACACGCGCTCGACCGCCAGAATGGAGGCCAGCACGAGCGCGCAGGCCATACCGATCACTGCCATGAACAGCGTTAGCGGCACATAGCCCAAAAGGATCGGCACCAGATCCCACATGTATTCCAGATTTAGACCCTGCACTGGTTTACTCCGCGACGGTGATGTCGGTGCCGAACCACTTGTGGGAGATCTCCGACAGGGTTCCGTCCTCTTTCAGTGTCGTCAGCGCCGCATCAAATTTGTCGCGCAGAGCGATGCCTTCGGCGTTCGTTCGGAACGGCATGGCGTTGCGGATTTCGCTGAAGGGCGCGCCAGCCAAGGCGAGGGGCAGGGGGCTTTCTGCGATGAGTTGTGCCGAGGATACCCGGTCCATCACAAACGCATCGACGCGCCCCAGCGCGGTATCCTGCGCGATGTTGCTCTCGTAGGTGCGAATATCAATCTCAGACGCATTGGGCAGTTCGTTCAGCAGCTCCTCAAAGTTCGAGCCGAGGTTGACCGCTACGGATTTTCCGCTGAGATCAGAAGGTCCGGTGATGCTGTCCTCATTGCCTCGCTTCACCACCACCTGCGCGCCGTCAAAGACGTAGGGTTGCGAGAAGGCGAATTTTGCTTCGCGCTCGGGTGTGATGGTGATCTGGTTGGCGATGGTGTCGATGCGGCCCGACTCGAGCGCGCCGATCAGACCGGAAAAGGACATGGTGACAAAGTTCACCTCATCACCCGTTTCGGCGGCAATGGCATTGATGACGTCAACTTCGAAGCCCTGCAATTCGTCCAGTTTGACGAAGGTGAAGGGGAAATAACCGCCGGACATGCCGACGTTGATGGTCTCTGCCTGCGCTGTGCCAAAGGTCGCGGCGAGGGTGAGCGCGGTGATCGCAATCTGTTTCTTCATGGGTATGCTCCAGTAACTTGGGGCGCAGGTAACTCCGGGTTGGCGCGACTTCAATGGCGCGAACACACTCAAGTCCGCCCTGTCGGTTAAGACGTCTGAGAGAGAAAAATGTTCCTCGCGAAGACGGAAATGCAAAACAGGCGTAGCGGCATCTCTTCTGCCACAATCGTCACAGGGGTGATGCAAATTGGTGGCGGATGGGTTGACAGTTTTATGTCACAGAGTCCTAAATATCCAACATTTTCTATTTCCAGGGATGAAATGCTGTTTTCTCGCCGCTCTTCCGACAATGAAACGGTTGTTGCCATGCTCGCTTCGGCGATCCGGCGCGACATTTCTTTTGGCGTGCTGTGCCCGGATGAGAAACTGAAGATCGAAGCCCTGCGGCAGCGCTATGGTGGCTCTAACCACTCCATGCGCGAAACGCTTCGGATGCTGGTGGCAGAGGGGATGGTGGAGGCCACCAACCAACGCGGTTTCCGCGTCACCTCTGCAACCGAAGACGATCTCGCCGATATCCTGATGATGCGGCTTGAGGTGGAAAAATTGGCGCTGGAGCGCGCGATCGCGCATGGCGGCGTCGATTGGGAAGCACAGATCGTAGCGGCCCACCATCAGATGATGCGCGCAGAAAACCAGCTCAACCAGGCTCCGGATGACGCGACCGCTCTTGGCTGGGACGAAGCTTGTCGGGGCTACATCATGGCGTTGGTATCGGCGTGCGGCTCTCCGAGGCTGATCGAGATGACCGGGCGGTTTTATGACCAATCCCGCCGGTTCCGTTTGGCGCGGCTGCGGGAAGGGCGGATCGACTTTGACGCGCGCCGGGACCGGCAAGAGGCCTTGAAAGCGGCGGTGATGGAGCGTGACACCAAACGCGCGCTGCGGCTGCTTGAGGAAGACACACAGGCGGATTTGAGCGGCTGAGAGATCCAGCAGGAGGCCGCACCGTCAATCAAAGACCATTGGGAGGACAAGACCATGACATTCAACAGACGACAGACATTGGCGCTAATGGGCGCCGCCGCTGCATCAGGCCTCGCCGCTCCGGCGCTTGCTTCTGGCAAAAAACCGGTGGTGGGCGCGCTGAGCCTCACGAGCCATTCTGGCAGCTTTATCGCGCTGGAGCGGGGATATTTCAAAGAGGCGGGCCTCGATGTCGAGCTCAAGTTCTTTCAAGCCGCACAGCCCATGGCCGTTGCCATCGCCTCCGGTGACGTAGATTTCGGCGTTACCGCGATTTCCGGCGGCCTCTTGAGCCTTGCAGACAAAGGCGCGGTCAAGGTGATTGGCGGCGCGCTATCCGAGGAGCCGGGCATCGACGGGCAGAAGATCCTTGCCTCTGATGCAGCCTACCAGGCGGGCCTCACGTCGGTCGCGGCTCTGGATGGCAAACGCTATGGCATGACGACGGCGGGATCGTCTTTTCACTACATGGGCTCCAAGATCGCTGGCGCCGAAGGTGGGAAGCCGCAGTTTGTGCCGCTGCAAAAGGTCGGCGCGATCATTGGCGCGCTGAAGTCGGGTCAGATTGATGCCTGGTCCATTGTGCCCCATATCGCAAAGCCGCTCGCAGGCTCGGGCGCGGTGCATATCATCGGCAATGTCGCGGACTATCTGCCGAACTATCAGGTCACAACCGTCTTCACCTCTGCGCAGAACGCGAGCAAGGAACGTGGTCTGACAGAGAGCTTCCTCAAGGGCTTTGGCATGGGGGTGTCGGATTACAACGCCACCATGGTCGACAAGCAAAACGGTGAGGACGCCATCAACGAGATGGTCGATCTGATCCACAAATATGTCTACACCGACCGCCCGCGCGAAAAAGCAGCGCCGTCGATCATCAACGGGTCCATGCGTCTCAACAAGGATGCCGCGATCAATGTGGCCTCGGTGTCGGATCAGCTGGCCTGGATGCAGTCGGAGGGCCTCGTCGATGCCGGGATCACGCTCGAGACCTTCCTCGATACCAGCTACGTCGATGTGATCGGCGCCTAAACGAGAACTATCGGGAGCGACGGCATCGTCGCTCCCTGCACAGGGCATATTCTCATGGATATTCGACTGGACGGGATCAGCCATTTTTATGGCGAGACCGAAGTCCTGCGGGACATTTCACTGGACGTGGCCTCAGGGCAGATCGTCTGCCTCGTGGGCCCGTCGGGTTGTGGCAAGTCCACACTCCTGCGTTTTCTGGGCGGTCTTGAACGGCCCAGCTCCGGTCGGGTTTTGCAACTGGGTACACCGCCTGAAGGGTGTCTCAACCCGCTGACCTATGTGTTTCAGGATTTTGCCCTGCTGCCGTGGCGCAGCGTACGCGGGAATATTTCGCTGGTGCTCGAAGACCATGGCATTCGGGGCGCGCGGGCCGAAGAGATCATCGCAGATGTGCTCGCGCGGACCAAGCTCACGGATTTTGCAAATGCCCTTCCCAAGCAACTCTCGGGCGGCATGAAGCAACGGGTCGCCATTGCGCGCGCCCTTGCGGTGAAACCTGCCGTCATGCTGATGGACGAGCCGCTCTCGGCGCTTGATAGCCAGACGCGAGAACTCTTGATGGATGATCTCATTGCGCTTTGGGAACGCCAGCCGTTCACGGCCGTCTATGTCACCCACAACCTCGCCGAAGCTGTGCGACTGGGGCATAAAATTGTGGTTCTGTCCCGCCGCCCCGGACAAATCCGTGAGGTGGTCGAGATCAAAAAACCACTCTCGGAGCGCGGCTATGCGGATGTGGATCTGGAGCAGATCCAGAAGCATCTCTGGACCCTGATGCGAGACGAAGCCCGTGCGGCGGATGAGGAGCTTTTGGATGTCTGACACCTCTCTTTCTCGGCAACCGCTCGAGGTCCGGTTCCGGGGCGGCGGCTTTGCACCGCGCAATCGCCGTTGGGTCGGGCTGGCCGTTTTTGTGGTGCTGATCGCGCTGGTCGAATGGGGCACACGCAGCGGGTTTATTTCCGCGCTCACCCTGCCCAAACCTTCGGATGTCTTTGCGACCCTTGTCGAGCTCTGGCAGTCGGGCCTGTTCTTTCAACACATGATCCCCTCGTTGACGAGACTGGCGGTCGGCGCAGCCCTTGGCGCCAGCGTCGGCGTCGGTGTCGGAGTTCTGATCGGCTTGTTTTCCTACATTCGGGCCGGTTTGGTGCCGCTTATGGCGGCGATCTTTCCAATCCCGAAAATCGCCCTGCTGCCGCTCTTTGTGATCTGGTTCGGGATTGATGAGGGCTCAAAATACGCGCTGATCGCCTTTGGCACCTTCACCCCGACGGTGGTTGCCACCTACGGCGCGGTGGACAATGTGGACCGCTCGCTGATCCGCATGGGGCAGAGTTTCGGCCTGTCGTGGCTCTCGATCGTGCGCAAGATCGTGCTGCCTGGTGCGATGCCTGGCATTCTCTCCGGTCTGCGCATCAGCCTTGCGATTGCGATTATCCTCTTGGTTGCGGCCGAGATGCTGGGCGCGCAATACGGGATCGGGGCCTATATCCTCGAGGCGGGTTCGCTCTATGATCTGGAACGTCTGTTTGCGGGCGTCGTGATCCTGTCGCTTTTGGGGGTGCTGACATCGGGTACGATTGGCATGATTGAGCGGCGATTGTTGAACTGGCGGTCCTGATCCGACTGGGCGGGATCAAGCGTTCCAGCGCACGCGGCCGAGGGCGCTGACATCGTAGCCACCCATGCCGGCGGCGCGCTGCGCAAGGGCGTCAGTCTGGCAAAAGGTCAAAAAACATTGGAAAGCGGGCTCAAACCACGCTTTTCGATCCACCAGAAGCGCAAACTCCTCATCGATGAGTGGGGTGAACTTTAGCCCGTAGCTTTTGGCGACGGCCTCGAGACCAAAGGTGACATCCGCAAGACCACGGCGCACGCTCTCCACGGCCTCATCTTCGGAGCGCGCCACATCGACAAGATCCACTTTCTTAAGGTCAAGGCGCGCTTCAGCAGCGAGATCTCGAAACAGCTGATCCGTGCCGGAACCGGGTTGGCGCGGTGCAAATCTCAGGTTGGAAATCTCGTTCAGAGAGGCAAGGTCAAGGTCCGGATCGCGATAGACAAGACCACGTTTGCGGCTGGCAAAATGGATCAGCACCGCATTCTGCCGTGTGGCCATACGGGCCACGATCGGCACGTTCCATTGGCCGGATTTTTCGTCGCGCAAATGCAGGCCGGCTGCTATCCCTTCGCCTTGCAAGAACCGCTCGAGCCCATCCATGGATCCGTCGACATAGCTGGCCAATCCAGATTGCGACTGCCGGATGGCCCAATCTAGCAGCGGATCATGACTGCCGAGCAGAATCTGCGGGCGGTGTACCGGGGCTGGCTCGCCACCGGATTTGGCCCGCGCGATCCACTCCCGGATCTCATTGGCCGGAAACAGCAATTTCCCAGTCGCGCGCGAACAGGGGACCTCTCCGGAGGCGGCAAGATCATAAATCTTGCGCTCTTTCAGGCGCAGCAACTCCGCCAGTTCAGGGACAGTGAGATATTCGTGGTCTGGCAGGTCGAGATCAGTCATGTCGCAGTCAGCTTGGGGGGGCGGCCAAATCACAGGCCGCACCCCAGTGACTCTATCAGTTCTTTGGTGCGTTGGGGAAGAACAGTTGCTGATCGCTGACCTCATAGGCGGCGATGGCATCCTGTCCTTCTTCGGAAACCAGCCACGCGGCAAAGGTCTGAGCCGCCTCGACATTGACGGAGGGACATTGGGCCGGGTTGACCGGGATCACGCCATATTGGTTAAAGAGATCATCGTCCCCTTCGACCTTGATGGTGTAATCCTGTTTGTTGCCAAAGCTGATCCAGGTGGCGCGGTCTGTCATCACATATGCGCCCATACCAATGCCCGCGTTGAGGGTCGCGCCCATGCCGGAGCCGGTCTCGCGGTACCATTCGCCCGAAGCCGAAGTCGGGTCCACACCCGCATCCGCCCAGAGGGACACTTCTTTTTTGTGGGTACCGGAGTCATCGCCGCGAGAGGCAAAAAGCGCCCCTGCATCAGAGATCTTGGACAAGGCGGCTTGCACGTCGCTCAGGCCCGCCACACCGGCAGGATCAGCCTCGGGGCCGACGATCACAAAATCATTATACATCAGATCGGTACGGGCGGTGCCAAATCCGGCTTCGACGAACTTCTCCTCGGCAGCTTTGGCATGCACCAAGAGCACGTCCCCGTCGCAGTTCTGCGCATTCTTGATCGCTTGCCCGGTGCCAACGGCAACCACATTGACCTGAATGCCGGTCTTGTCCTCAAACAGCGGCAGCAAATGGTCATAAAGCCCGGAGTTGGCAGTCGATGTGGTGGATTGTACGATAATGGATTGATCTGCCGCAAATGTGCTGGTGGCGAAGGTCAACGCCGCAAAAGTTGCGCCAAGAGTGTGGCTCAGTTTCATGAGATTTCTCCAGAAGTTATTGGTCAGAAAACAAGTCTGCCGTTCAAATAGTCCCGCGCCGCAGAGGACCGGGGATCGGAAAAGAAAGAGCGGGCGGGGCTGTGTTCGGCCACACGTCCGCCCTGTAGGAACACCACATCATCGGCGAGACGTTTGGCCTGCCCGATGTCGTGGGTCACAAAGATGATCCGGATTCCTTTGGCGCTGGCATCAAGGATCAGGTCTTCGATCGCTTTGACCGACGCGGGGTCGAGGCTGGCTGTGGCTTCATCAAGGAACAAGACTTCCGGTTCGCAGGCGAGGGCTCGCGCCAACGCCAAGCGCTGCGCTTCGCCGCCCGAGAGTCGGCGCGCAGGGTCTCGGGCCTTGTGAAGCAGGCCCACATGCGCGAGCAACGCGTCCCGCGTCGTGCCGGATTTGCGGCGGGTCTTCAGGACAAAATCGACGTTTGCCGCCACCGACCGGCGCAGCAGCACAGGTTTTTGAAACACCATGGCCTGCCGTGCTGTCACTGCACTCGGAACTGTCCCGCCCCAGGTTATGTCTCCTGTCGAAGGTTCGATCAGGCCATGCAGCAATTTCAAAAGCATGCTTTTGCCAGCGCCATTGGGCCCCATGATAGCGGTGCAACCTTGCGGTGCGAGATCCAGATCCAGATCCTGCAGGATGGTCGTATCTCCGCATTGCAACCCAAGGCCACGCACGCGCAGCGGCATGAGGTTTGGATCTTCAAGGACGCGGCGAGCGTCAGATGTAAAGCTCAGGGTGTCGATGCTAGACATAGGCTTGTCTCCGGGCGCTCATGCGCAGACCTTGCACGGCAGCGTTTACACCCAGCGCGATCACCAGAAGAACCACTCCCAGCGCCAGTGCGAGGGCGAGATCACCCTTGGAGGTTTCAAGCGCGATGGCGGTGGTCATGACACGGGTCAGGTGGTCGATGTTCCCGCCGACGATGATCACCGCGCCGACCTCTGCAACGGCCCTTCCGAACCCGGCGAGACCAACCGTCAGCAGCGAATAGCGCGCATCCCAGAGGAGCGCGGCCACCGCTTGCGCGCGGCTGAGACAGAGCGAGCGAAACTGCTCTGCATATTCCGCGTGGAGGTCCTCAATCACCTGCCGCGACAGCGCAGCGACAATGGGCGCAATTAGGATCGTCTGTGCGATGATCATGGCGGTGGGCGTATAAAGGAGACCGAGAAACCCAAGCGGCCCCGAACGCGACAGATGCAGATAGACCAAGAGCCCCACCACAACAGGCGGCAGACCCATCAGCGCATTCATCAGCACCAGGCAGGCGCCCCGCCCCGGGAAGCGGCTGATCGCGACCAATGCGCCGATCGGCAACCCAATGAGGCACGCAAAGACGGTTGCGCTCAGGCTGACGCGCAAGGACAGGCCGACGATCTCAAACAGATCGGCGTCTCCGGACATCACCAGCGCCAATGCCAGCGATATGGCTTCTCCCATGCTTTGCAAAATTTCCGCCTTTTGCATTTCTTACAAACCAAACCCTAGGGAAGGTGCGCCATGTCTCGCAAGTGCGCTTCTGCATTTCCGAACAAATATGCGCATTTCTGGACAAAATTGCCTGCGTCCGAGTGCATAATTTCCAGAGCTGGGACAAATTGGCCCGCCATCCCAAGTGGCGCGTGGTGCGCTCAACCTTGATCGCCGTTTTAGGAAGGGCCGAAGCATGCCAAGACCGCAAAGGAGCAGACTGTTGCGGCGCCTCCGCCAAGAACGCGCTATAAGTGCATGATTTTTCGACGTTAGATTGATGCATGGCCGCATCACTTCGCGTGAGGTCGTTCAAATTTGATGAATTTTCTTAACCCTGCGCTTGAGAAAGCGCGAGACCCCGTGCAGAATTGGGGCAAAAATGAGGCAGAGCAGCCTGACGGAGTCGGGATGCTTCATACCGGGTCATTCCATAACAATCGGAAGACCCTTGGGTGAAGGGAATAGACAGTGCTTGCACGCATAACAAGCGCGGCAATTCGTGGGCTGTTGGTGGCACTCCTGATCGTGCTGCCATCATTGCTGTTGCCGGTGGCGGCAACGCAATCGCCCGAGATCGTCGCCTTTACTGCATTGCTTGCAGGCGGCCTGATCTTTGCGGAGTATTTCTCGAACTTTCCGAGTTTTCTCGAGTTCCGGGATGCGCCGCCGCTCAACCGTAGCCGGTTCTTTTTTGTCTCGCTTTGCATGATCCTGCTGAGCCTACTGGCCGGGCACCCGTTCCAGCCTACGGGCTTCTCCGCGCTGGTGCATAAATTTGCGTTTCTGGTCGGGGACGCGTTGGATTTTGCCTACTCGCCTGTGCATCTGGCCCGCCTGATGATGCCCGAACATGTGCCCCAATATACTGTGGATCTGGTGCGCGCGGCGGCGGGGCTCGCCTATCTTCTTTCGCTGATTTCGATCGCGTATTTTGCCTTTGTGATCCGATTGCGGAACTGGCCCCTTTCCTCAGGGGCCTTTAACGTCTGGGTCAATCTGCCACTCTTTGACCCGACCACGGGTGGCGACGTGGTGACGCGCCTTCAGCGCGACGCAAAACTGCATATCGTGGCAGGAGTTCTACTGCCCTTCTTGCTGCCAGCTCTGGTACAGATGACCGCAAGCGTATTTGATCCCGCGCTTCTGGGCAGTCCGCAACTCTTGATCTGGTGCGTTACAGGGTGGGCCATGGTGCCCGCCAGCCTGATCACCCGTGGAATGGCGCGGCTACGCGTCGCGGACCTGATCGAGCAAAAGCGCCGCAGCTTCAATCACGACAAGGACCTCCAAGTCGTATGAGCGCGCGGGCGGCCCTTGCGTTGCTGCTCTGTCACCTGTTCTGGACGTCTGCTTCTGACGCAGGACCGCAGTCCGGCACCCTGCGTGTGGCCACTTTCAACACGGAATTGAGCCGTAAGGGCCCCGGACTTTTGCTGCGTGATCTGGGGCGGGGGGACGACCAGATCCGCGCTGTGGTTGGGACCATCGTCGAAGCCGGTGCGGATATTCTTGCGCTGCAGGGGGTTGATTGGGATTACGACTTGGACAGCCTGCGGGCGCTCCAGCACCGTCTGAAAGGCGCAGGTCAAGATTACCCATACGCCTTTGCAGTGCGCCCCAATTCGGGTCTGGCATCGGGGCTTGATCTGGATGGTGATGGGCGGCTTGCGGAACCAGAGGACTCCTGGGGTTGGGGGCAATTCACGGGGCAGGGTGGGATTGCCTTGCTGTCAAAGCACCCAATTGCAGCGTCCAAGGCCGTCAATTTGACTGACATGCTATGGAAAGATCTGCCGGGTCATCGCATGCCTGTCACGCTAGACGGAACGCCCTATCCGGATGCGGAGACGGCAGCGCAACTGCGGCTCTCATCGACAAATCACTGGGCGGTGCCGGTGACGTTGGAGAATGGGCAATTTCTGTGGATCTTGAGCTTTCATGCAGCGCCGCCGGTCTTTGACGGCGCAGAGGATCGAAATGGGCGGCGCAACGCTGATGAGATCCTCATTTGGACATATCTTTTGGACGGGACCCTCAACGCACAGATTCCCGATCCCTTTGTCCTGATGGGGGATGCCAACAACGACCCGGAACGAGGTGAGGGCCACAACGATGCGATCACCCGGCTGCTCCACCATCCGCGCCTGCAGGATGTCACCCCCTCTGACGAGGCGGGGCAGCATAGCGTAATCTGGGACAGCACGGGGCCTATGCGGGTGGATTACGTCCTGCCATCGGCAGGGCTTTCGGTCGCAGGGTCCGGCATCCTGCGCAGCAATGGCAGCCGTCACGGCCTGATTTGGGTAGATATCCGACGCTGAAAGCACCTGATGCGCAGTATAATTGCGCTGCGATTATTGACCATAGGACAGCAGCCCGCTACGCCCGTGGTCAACACGTCAAAGGAGTTTTTGAGATGTCCAACCCATCGATTCTGATTTTGCCCGGTGACGGCATCGGCCCCGAAGTGATGGCCGAGGTCAGAAAGGTCATTTCCTGGTTCGGCGCCAAGCGCGATATTCAGTTCGATGTGAGCGAAGATCTGGTTGGCGGCTCTGCCTATGACGCCCATGGCACACCCCTGCATGACGATACCATGGCAAAGGCGCAAGAGGTGGACGCTGTGCTTCTCGGCGCGGTGGGTGGCCCGAAATACGACGCACTCGATTTCTCGGTAAAGCCCGAGCGCGGCCTTCTGCGCCTGCGCAAGGAAATGGATCTTTATTCCAACCTGCGTCCGGCCCAGTGCTTTGATGCGCTGGCGGATTTCTCCTCGCTCAAGAAGGACGTCGTGGCCGGGCTCGATATCATGATCGTGCGCGAACTGACCTCCGGGATCTACTTTGGCGAGCCGCGCGGCATCATCGAAGAAGGCAACGAGCGCGTTGGCATCAACACCCAGCGCTATACCGAATCCGAGATCGAGCGTGTTGCGCGTTCGGCGTTTGAACTGGCCATGCGTCGCGGCAAGAAACTCTGCTCGATGGAAAAAGCCAACGTGATGGAGAGCGGCATCCTGTGGCGCGAAGTTGTCACCGAGGTGAGCAAGGACTACCCCGAGGTGGAACTTTCGCACATGTACGCGGATGCCGGTGCCATGCAGCTCTGCCGCTGGCCCAAGCAATTTGACGTGATTGTCACCGACAATCTCTTTGGCGATCTGCTTTCCGATGCTGCGGCCATGCTGACGGGATCCTTGGGCATGCTCCCCTCCGCGTCGCTTGGCGCGCCGATGGCCAATGGTCGCCCCAAGGCGCTTTATGAGCCCGTGCACGGCTCGGCCCCTGACATCGCCGGTCAGGGCAAGGCCAACCCGATTGCCTGCATCCTCTCTTTTGCCATGGCGCTGCGCTACAGCTTTGACATGGGCACCGAGGCGGACCGCCTTGAAGCGGCTGTCGAGAAAGTGCTCGCCGATGGCGTGCGCACCGCGGACCTTCTGGGCGAAGAGGGCGTGACCCCGGTCAGCACCTCCGAGATGGGCGATGCCGTGGTCGAGGCGCTCGACGCAAGCCTCTAAGGGGCGCCCAAATTTCATTCTGACAGGCCGGGGCATCAGCCTCGGCCTGTTGTTTTTTGCGATGTGAGGTCCAGCAGGCGCATGCACCCTCTTGCCAGCTCCCCCCTCTGGGCGTTAGCGCTAGAAATGAGGGCGGATCTATTGCCCGCATGACAAAACATTGGTGAATCTCCATGAACATGAAGGCAGCTTTTATGGCCTTGCTGGCCTATGGCATTTTCTCCACCCATGATGTTGTGGTGAAATTCATCAGCGCAGAGGTCTCCGCTTTTCAGATTGTCTTTTTCTCCAGCCTTCTGTCGTTTCCGCTTCTGACCTTGATGATCGTGAAGGACGCAACGCCGGGGACATTCCGCCCCAATCAGCCAGGCTGGGTGGCGCTGAGGTCGCTGATGATGGCGCTGATCCCGGGCTGCGCCTTTTATGCGTTTTCGGTGCTTCCGCTGGCTCAAACTTATGCGTTGCTGTTTGCCACGCCCTTTCTCATCACGCTTTTGTCCATCCCGATGCTGGGCGAAAAAGTCGGGTTGCCGCGGATGGCGGCGGTCATCGTTGGGTTTGCCGGCGTTCTTGTGGTCTTGCGTCCCGGCGGAACCGAACTCGGCCTAGGTCACGCCGCTGCGCTTTTGGCGGCTTTTGGCAATGCGTTTCAGTCCGTTATCCTGCGCAAGCTGCGACACACGGAGCGCCGCGTGGTCCTGATGCTGTTTCCGATTCTAACCACGGTTGTGATCATGGGTCTGACCATGCCCTTCGTCTATGTCCCCCTGAGCGGCACGCAGATGGGAGGTTTGGCGATCATTTCGGTGTTCGGCTTCTGCGCCACCTTGCTGCTGGTCTTTTCCTACTCCATCGGCGAGTCGGCGGTGGTCGCGCCAATGCAATATTCCCAAATCATTTGGGCCATCGTGTTTGGCGCTCTTCTCTTTGATGAGACCGTGGACCTTCTGACGATCCTCGGCGCGGGGATCATCATCGCAAGCGGTGTTTTCATCGTCATGAGAGAAGCCCGTGGCGGGCGATCCTCGACGACACCGGTGCTTCAGTCGCGTAGCCGGCCGATGCTCAGCAGCGGCTTTGGCCTTTCCAATCTGGCCAAAGCCAAATTCGATGAGAAAGGCTCTGAATAGGGCTTGCAAATGCGCAGGGCTGGGTATAATCCACGCGCCACGGTCGGAGCGTAGCTCAGCCTGGTAGAGCACTGTCTTCGGGAGGCAGGGGCCGGAGGTTCGAATCCTCTCGCTCCGACCAATAAAACAAGGCGCCTTCAGGCGCTTTTGTTGTTTTTTCACGATCCTTGATGCCGGCTGCCTCTGTTACGCGGCCAAGAAACGCCTTGGGGTGGAAACTGATCTGCCGTGGGGTGGTGACAGCCGTTTTGAAATCCAGTATCACCGCTTTCAAGCACAAGACGCGAACAGGACGACAAAAATGGCTGAACACAAGCACGGCTCCATGGACATCACCGTTCAAGAGAAAACCTACGCAAGCTTCATGACTTTCGTGACCCGGTTTACCATCGGGCTGGTGATCTTTGCAGTTTTCCTGGCGATCTTCGCCACCTGAACCTGATCTAACCAGCGGAGCGATCCTGCATGCGGACCCCGATCCTGATCCTTGCGCTTTGCGCAGCTCTCGCGGGGTGCGCGGCACCTCAGCGCCCAGATGCGGATCCTGAAACGATCGCCAGCGTTGCCTATCGGGATGCGGGCAAGCCTTCGATGACGCTGATAACGGTGGTCAACAACCGCACCGGAGAGGGCGGTCACACCGCGCTGATGGTCAATGCTTCCGAGCGGGTGATCTTTGATCCGGCGGGATCCTTTTATGCCGACATCGTGCCAGAGCGGCAGGATGTGCTCTTTGGGATCTCTCCGCGCATCTTTCAGGCCTATCGCAGTGCGCATGCGCGCTCCACTTTCCACGTGGTGACGCAGGAAGTCCCTCTCACACCTGAGCAGGCGCAAATCGCCTATCATCTGGTGACCACAAATGGCCGTGTGGCGGGTGCATTTTGTGCCAATGCGACGTCGTCAATCCTGCAGCAGATCCCTGGCTTTGAGAGCATCGATGTCACTTTTTATCCGGTGAAATTGCAAGAGCAGATGGCCCAGTTTCCGGGTGTCGTGACGGATAAATACTACGAAGATGACAGCGAAGACCTGAAGGCAGGGCTTGCACAAGGCAATGCGGCGCTCAACGCGCCCGCTGGCGGATAAAGGTATCCACCACTATGAAATGGCATCAGGGCGCTGTGATTGCGGCGCCCTTTGTTGTTTTAGATTGGCGGTTCCCAAGTGTGCTTGCGGCTTTGAAGCAGAAGTGAATTCCTTTTATATCCAAATCCTTAGCCAAATACATACATGAGCGTCCACAGGCTGCATGCACCGGTCGCCATGGCGAGCAAGACGTTTTTGCTAAAGACCGCTACCACGAAAGTCAGCGCGGCTGCGGCAAAATGAATGAGGCTTGGCTCGCCCTGCGTCGGGGCTGGCCAGACTACCAAGGGTGCAACCAGCGCCGGAATAATGGCGACGGCCGTATACCGCAGGTGGCGCATGAGCCAGGCTGGCATCGTGCGATTGCCCACGAGGCCAATAAACGCAAAACGCAGCCCGTAAGAGCCAATCGCAAGCCCCGCGATCACCAGCCAGAGCGTACTGTGATCAAATGCCAATTCAGTTGCTGTCATTGCTTTGCCTCTGCTGCGGTGTTTTTGCGTTCGAACCAGACCTCGGCCTGCGCGCCCGCCATCATGCCAGCGATCCCCGCGACGATCAGTCCGAGGTTATAGGGCATAAGGGTCGCAGGCAGCGACACGGCGCAGGCCGTGAAGCAGGCAATCACATGCGCCGGCGTCCGCAGCATGGGCCCGATCATCGCCAGAAAGGCAATGGGCAAGACAAAGTCCAATCCCAGACTGTCCGGGATCGACGCGCCAACAAGGGCACCGGTGATGGTCGCCGCCATCCACGCTGGAGCCACCAAACCATTGGTGCCAAAGAAATAGGCCATGCGCTCCGGTGTGCCCCAATCGCCGCGGCGCTCAAACTCGATCATGGACAGCGCATAGGCCTGATCGACAGTCAAATATGCGGCGAAAGCACGCTGCCACAGGGGGGCATCACCAAGATAGGGCGTGAGCGAAGCCGAATACATCGCCACCCGCAAATTGACCGCCAGCGCAGAGATCAGCACGATGAGCGTAGGGGTGTGTTCCTGCATCAGTTGCAGCGCCGTGAACTGAGCCGAGCCCGCAAAGACGGCAAGCGAGAATGAGAGGGCCTCGACCACATTGAGACCCGCTTCGGCTGCAAGCACGCCAAACAGCAATCCAAAGGGCCCGGTAACCAGAACAAAGGGCGCGCTGTCGCGGATCCCTTTCCAGAATGCGGATTTCGCGGTGGAGATTGTCATGGCGGGGCCTTAGGTTACCTCGCATAGAACGAGGCGGGTGGAAGGATCTTGGCAAGTGTCAAAGCTTAACGTGTCAACTGAATACCGGATTGCGCCGGACCCCGGCAACCCGCATCTCACGCGCAAAGTCACGGGGATGGATCACCTCGGTCACGAAACCGAGATCTCGGTGGTAGAGGAGCGCCCTCTGACGATCTATCTGAACCGCCAGGAGATCGTCACCGCGATGACCATTGGCGATTATCCGGAGTATCTGGCGCTGGGATTCCTCAAGAATCAGGGCATGCTGAGCGCTGACGACGTGGTCACTCGGGTTGACTATGACGAAGAGGTCGAGACCGTGGTGGTGCGCACCGAAGTGGAGACCTCGCATGAAGAAAAGCTCCAGAAAAAGACCCGAACCTCCGGCTGCGCGGTCGGCACCGTGTTTGGGGATATGATGGCGGGGCTTGAGGGGGTGACCCTGCCTCAAACCCCGGTAAAGACATCCTGGCTCTATAAGCTCGCGCATGAGATCAACCGCACGCCCTCACTCTATTTGGAGGCAGGTGCGATCCATGGCACCGTGCTCTGTCAGGAGGACCGCCCGCTGGTCTATATGGAAGACGTGGGGCGTCACAATGCGGTGGACAAAATCGCAGGCTGGATGCTGTCCGAAGGGGCGGCGGCCTCGGACAAGATCCTTTATACCACCGGGCGGCTGACCTCAGAGATGGTGATCAAGACCGCGATGATGGGCATCCCGGTGCTGGCCTCGCGCTCGGGCTTCACGGCATGGGGCGTGGAAATCGCGCGGCAGGTGGGGCTGACTCTGATCGGCCGCATGCGCGGGCAGCGGTTTGTCTGTCTGGCGGGCGAAGAGCGACTGGTTCGCGATGTGGACCCTGCGGCGATGCCAGAGGAAGATAGGAAGCACCGCCGCAAGAGCGCGGATTGACACGGCGGAGGCAGCGCGCCTCGGGGCCATCGAGGCCCTACGGCGCGCGTCGCGGCGGTGCCGCTCTGGGCGCGAGGCAAGTGGAGGGAGTTGAGCCATGGAACGTGATTTTGGGATATGGGGCGTTTTTGGTTTTATGGCGTGGATAGTGGTCGGCTTCTCTGCGCTTGCGTTCTTCTGGAAAATGACTTCGACTTTGGGGCGGTATTTTAGCGCAATGGAGACGACCCCTTGGGAGCACCGCACCACCTTGGGGTGGCGAATTGAAAACCCCATTGTGTCGACACTGGGTGTTCGCCAAGACTATTCGCATCGCAGATTGTTTTGGCGGCTTACGCTTTGGGGGGCGCCACCACAGCTCGTCCACTCGCAAGAGGCATTGTCGGCCTTGCAGTCCTATCGGTGCTTGGCGCTTTCGGTCTATTTGATGCAGGCGCTCGCCGTGGTGCTGTTTGGGTTCTTTTTTACGTGGGCACTCTTATGGTTGAGTATAGGCGTCACAGTGGCGGCTCTCTTGGTGTTATGGCCTGCCCCTTGGACGGAGAATGTGACATGACCCAGCCACTCGGAGTGATCCTTGCCGGTGGTCTCGCCACCCGGATGGGGGGTGGGGACAAGGGGCTTTTGTCCCTTGGCGGTCAGAGCTTGATGGCGCGAGTCATCGACCGGTTGTCACCGCAAGTGCGTCAGATGGCGCTCAACGCCAATGGTGACGGGGCGCGGTTTGACGATTTTGGGCTGCCGGTCATCCCGGACAGTATCGACGGCTTTGCGGGTCCGTTGGCGGGGGTTCTTGCCGGCCTTGATTGGGCGGCAGAGCAGGGCGCAGATACCATTGTCTCGGTGGCGGCTGACACGCCGTTTTTCCCGACTGATCTGGTGGAGCAACTGGTTGCAGCCGCAGATGGACAGGACACTCCGCTGGTTCTGGCCACCACCCCCAAGAGTGGCGATGAAATGCTCAAATCGGGTGGCAAGGGGCGCGTGAACCGGCATCCGACTTTCGGGCTTTGGCCCGTGGCGCTGCGCGACGATCTGCGCGCGGCCCTGCAGAATGGGCTGCGCAAGGTGGTCTTGTGGACCGATCGGCACGACGGGCGCGAGGCGCTCTTTGACGCAGAGCCATTTGATCCGTTTTTCAACGTCAATACGCCCGAAGACCTTGCGCGGGCGGAGGCATTGCTGTGATGAAAATATACGGTGTCACCGGCTGGAAGAACAACGGCAAGACAGGTCTGATGGAGCGGCTGGTGGCCGAGTTCACCGCGCGGGGTCTCACGGTGTCGACCCTGAAGCACGCCCATCACAGCACGGATGTGGACCAGCCCGACACCGACAGTTACCGCCACCGCGCGGCTGGTGCGTCCGAGGTGGTTCTGGCCTCTCCGAACCGGGTGGCCATCATGCAAGAGTTGCGCGGCTCTGATGAGCCCTCTCTGACCGCGCTTCTGGCGAGAATGCGCCCGGTCGATCTGATCCTGGTAGAAGGCTACAAGCGCGAACCCCACCCCAAGATCGAAGCCCACCGCGCCGAGGCGGGGACTGCGCTGATTGCGCCCGACGACCCAACCATCCGCGCTATTGCCTCTGATACGCCGCTCGATCTGGATCGTCCGGTTCTTGATCTCGACGCCACACCTGAGATTGCTGATTTCATCGCAAAGGAGCTGGGGCTCTGACTGCGTTTGACAGTTTTGCAATGCTCGATTGGTCCGGCGGCAACGATACAGGGCCCACACCGCGCCGGGATGCGATCTGGGCCTGCGTGGTCCGCACCGGAGAAGCACAGGCGCCGGTCTATCTGCGCAACAGGCAACTGGCCTCGGACTGGCTCATGGACCTCGTCGATAGCGAACTCCGCGCAGGAAGGCGTCTGGCAATAGGGTTTGACTTTCCCTTTGGCTACCCGCAGGGTTTTTCAGCGGCACTCACGGGGGAGGCAGATCCACTTGCGATGTGGCAGTGGTTTGCAGACCGGATCGAGGATGCGCCAAAGCTCAACAACCGATTTGATCTCGCGGGCGAAATCAACCTGCGTCTTCAGCCCGGAGGGCAGGGCGAGGGGCCCTTTTGGGGCAATGGCCTGACGCGCGATATTGCGGGTCTGCCGCGCCGCAAAACACAGTATCACAACCCCTTTGCGGAGCGCAGACAGGTGGAATACCGCGCCAAGGGCAGCTTTACCTGCTGGCAGATGTCCGGTGCGGGCTCGGTCGGAGGGCAGGTCATGATGGGCTTGCCGGTCCTGCAGCGGTTGCGGCGCGAATTTGCCCCCCATGTCTCCGTCTGGCCCTTCGAGCCTCTGGAGACCCCGGTCGCGCTGTTGGAGATCTGGCCATCACTCACGGTTGGTGCCTGTCCAGACGGGTGGATCAAAGACGCATGGCAGGTACATTCTGTTGCTCTGGACCTTGCGGGGCTGCCTGTGGCAGACCTGAACCGTTATCTGACCGTGACTGCCCCCATCGCATTGGAAGAGGGCTGGATTTTCGCTGTGGAGCCTGATCGATGACCCTGACCCCGCCGCCCCTCAGCAATGACTGTTTTGCCTTGCCGCAAGGGGTGGATTGGACCCCGGTGGATCAGGCTCTGGCCCTGCTGGAAGAACGCCTGGGGCCGGTGACGTCAGCGGAGACCGTGTCACTCTCCGAGGCGCTTGGGCGGGTGCTGGCCGAGGATGCCGTGGCGCTCAGGTCCAACCCACCGCAACCCAACACGGCGGTAGATGGGTATGGATTTGCGGGTGGACGCCCGGAGGGAACGCAGGTGCTACCCCTTCAGGAGGGGCGCGCCGCAGCCGGGGTGCCCTATGGAGGAACTGTGCCTCAAGGGCACGCCATCCGAATTCTGACGGGTGCGGCACTCCCCGAAGGTGTTGATACCGTCGTGTTGGAAGAAGACGTTCGCACCGATGGTCAGTCGATCGCCTTCAACGGACCGCTCAAGCAGGGGGCAAATACGCGCAAAGCGGGCGAAGATGTGAACGCTGGCGAGGTGATATTGCGCAGGGGGCGCGTCCTGACGCCTGCGGATCTCGCGCTGACATCTGCAACGGGGCTTAACAGTCTGGTGGTGCGCCAGCGCCTGAGAGTCGCGGTGATTTCCACCGGCGATGAACTGGTCGAGCCGGGGCAGGCCGCGCGAGACGGGCAAATTTATGACGCCAACCGTCCGATGCTGTTGGCGCTGATGCAGCAGTTTGGATTTGCCACGGTCGACATGGGGCGCATCCAGGATGATCGCGCAGCGCTCGCAGCAGCGCTGGATCAGGCGGCTGCACAGGCGGATGTGATTCTGACCAGTGGCGGCGCGTCCGCGGGGGACGAGGATCATGTCTCGGCCCTTCTGCGCGAATCTGGCGCCATGCAGGAATGGCGCATTGCCCTGAAACCGGGACGTCCACTGGCGCTTGGGATGTGGCAGGGCACGCCCGTCTTTGGCCTGCCGGGCAACCCTGTTGCCGCCTTGGTCTGTACGCTTGTCTTTGCACGCCCCGCGATGGGCCTTCTGGCGGGGGCGGGCTGGTCTGAGCCGCAAGGATTTGAGGTGCCAGCCGCGTTCTCCAAGCGAAAGAAACCGGGGCGGCGGGAATACCTGCGCGCGCGCATGCGGTCGGGATGTGCGGAGGTGTTCAAATCCGAAGGCTCAGGCCGGATTTCGGGCCTCAGCTGGGCCGAGGGGCTGGTAGAGTTGCCTGATGGGGCGATGGATGTCGCGCCCGGAGATCCTGTGCGATTTATTCCCTTCGCCAGCTTTTGCATGGGGTAACAGCCGGGGTGGCCCTCCCGCCGAACGCGGCACCATCGCAGATGTCACCACTCCCGTTTGGGCCCGGCAGCGCGCCCTACGGGCGCGCTGTGGTCGTATTTGAACCACAACCAAGGTGATAAAACGCGGGCCTCTCCCAAAGGCTGCTGCGTCCGACGGGAACGGGTGAATTTATCATGCAGGAGTGACCGGCGGGAGAGTCTCCGAACTTCAGGCCTCGCCAGACGTCATCAGTGGTCTAGCACCCGTGCAAAAACGTCGTTTTGATAGGCCTGATCCTCAATGAGAAACTGTGTGATGCCGATCCGCTCAAAGCCCTGAGCAAGGTAGAAGCCGATGGCGGGCGCATTCTCAGAGTTGGTGGTGAGCCAGATCGAAGTCGCTCCCGCCTCACGAGCGGCCTGCATGCCTGCCAACAACAACGCGCGGCCAAGGCCTTTACCCTGATGACGAGGTTGCACGTATAACGTGGCGACCTCGGTCTGGTGGCCGCCCGCCAGCGGGTCCGGGCAGCGGTGCGACACCCGGATGTAGCCATCGATCCCATCCTCGTTCTGCGAGACGATGATGGTTTGATCCGGCGCGTGGATCAATGCCTCCATTCGGGCAGGCGTAAATTCCGAGAGCACATAGTCTGCAAAATGCGCTGTGATGCCCTGGCGCAGGTAGGTCCCGACCCAAACCTCTATCGAGAGGGCTGCCAGACTGGAGGCATCCTCTGGGCGGGCTGGGCGAAGCGCTATGTTCACGCGCACTACCCCAGCAGATCAGTCGAAGGTCCCGGCAACACGCCCCAACAGCATGAAAGCGCGGGCCGTGCGGGTGTCGCTCAGGGCGGAAATCTCCGCATCCGAAGCGTCTTGCTCAAAACGGGTGAAAATCTGATCGAACCGGCGCAAGAAGTGATGGGCGCTCTCGCGAAACAGCGGATCCTGTTTCATGCGCGCCGAGGAGAGCGCCAGCGACGAGCGATCCCGAACACCCCCAAGCGCCGCCACCGACCGGCCACGCGCACCATGGGCGAACTGACGCCAGACATCCGGGCGGGCGCGGTCAGGGCGCAGGTCATCCATATAGATGCCCTCTTGGCTCAGGAGCGTCAGCACATCCTGCGCGGCGCGGATCACCTGTGCTGCATGCCGATCCTTGAGCGCAAGGCGCAAAGAGACGAATCCCTCTTCATCTTCTGCCGAATCGGGAAAATTCAACGCGCGGATGAAGTGATCGTTGGAGAGCGGCGGCGAAATTTCCTCGGCGGAGGTGCCCAGTTCGAACGAGCCCTGCTCGGCCACGGCCTCCATCGCTTTGGATGGAATCGCAAGGCGTGTTGGCGTGGCGCGAGAGGACTGGAACGTGGCAAGCACGGTTTCCGTTTTGCGCGCGGTTTCGGCAATCTCGTCGAGCTTTTTGGCGACCGAAGGCTCTGACACCACCGCAGCGGCCTGCGTGTGGGCAAGATACATGTGCCGGAGGCTCGAAATCGCCGCATGCAGGCGCTCTGTTTCCTCGCGCATGATGCGGGCAGAGCGCAGAGCAATGGCCGCCACCAGCAGCATCAACACCGGCAGCATCACTGCCAGAATTCGCACGAGGGGGGCGTTCCATTCCGTCGACAGCGCCATGTCCGGCGCCAGGACGTAGACGGCCACCACGACCAGAGCCCACAAGACCCCAAGCACAAGAGCGATCGCTTCGGCGAGGCCGAGGGAAGGGCGCGAACCACTCTCAAGCTCAGGCAGTCTCAGATCAGACTGCCGCGGTGCCTTGGTCTGTTCGTTTGGACTGCGTTCACTGGTCATGCTTTGCCTGTCCGTCCCGCGCAGCGGCGTTTCTACTTAACCGTAAGTGATGTCCAAAATTTCGTAGGAGCGATCACCACCGGGCGTGCGCACTTCTACACTGTCGCCTTCTTCCTTGCCGATCAAGGCGCGTGCAATCGGAGATTTCACATTCAAAAGACCCGCTTCGATATTCGCCTCGTGTTCGCCAACGATCTGCCAGGTTTTCTCTTCATCGGTGTCTTCGTCGACCACGGTGACCTTGGCGCCGAATTTGATCGCACCGGAGAGCTTTGACGGATCGATAACATCGGCCAGAGACAAGACGCCCTCGAGCTCCTTGATGCGGCCTTCGATGAAGGACTGCTTCTCACGCGCAGAGTGATATTCTGCGTTTTCCGACAGATCGCCCAACTCGCGGGCTTCGGCGATGGCCTGAATGATCGCCGGGCGCTCCACGCTTTTGAGGTTCTTCAGTTCTGCTTCGAGGGCGTGAAAGCCCTGCGGCGTCATCGGGATCTTGTCCATGGTCTTGTCCGCTTTCGTGGTTCGTTCTTTTGTTGTCACATGCTCATGAACGCCGCCGCCCCGCCGCGAAGAGCAGCGGGGCGAGCCGTCGTGTTGGCAAATACCTGACCCAATCGCGGACGCAATTGCAAGGGGGGCGTCTCAGGTTGTGCAGGGTTTTGCTGTCGCGGACTTGGGTTTAACGCCCCTGCGAGGCACGTTCCGGCAGGGATGGTGGCAGGCGCGGCGCGCGCGCCCGGGGGCGCCAGTGGCGACCAAACAGACCATCGGTACCAAGCCCACGCGGGCCATAGGTCGCGAAAAACAGCGCATCAATCATATTGAACAAGCTCATATTCCACGCCCTCTTCGTCCTCAAAATAGAAGCGTCGGCCAGGTTCGTAATTTGCATGGCTTCTCGGGGTGTAACCTGCGTCTGAAACGGCTTGTTCCGCCGCGTCGAGGTCCGCAACCACCACCGCAAGATGGTTGAGCCCCCCCTTCGCGGAATACCGTGCGGGCGCCTCGCCGAGATCCTCAGGCGGGGCATAAAGCGCGAGATAGCTGTTATCCGAGCCCACATGCACGGAATAGCCCCCGCCAATGGCGGGACCCTGCCAGCGGATTCGCCAACCAAAGACTTTTTCCATCCAGGCGGCGGTCTTATGTGGATCGGTAACACAGATGTTTGCGTGTTCGAGCGTGGCTGACATCGCTGAGGCTCCTTCTTTTGTCTTGCCTCCTTCGGTGATAATTTCTAAACCTAACTTTAGCTCAAGGTGTTTTTTCAGAGCCGCGAGATTTTCCCGTAGTGCAGAAATCTCCTGTGCAACTCTCCCACCAGAAGAGGACCACCGCATGCCAGCATCACACGGATTGTCGATCGGGTACCTTGCGGAACGCACAGGCCTCGCGGTTTCGGCGATACGCTACTACGAAACACAAGGTCTCTTGGAGCCGTGGCGCAATGCGGGCGGACAGCGCCGCTTTCATCGCGCTGACATCCGGCGACTGAGCTTCATCCTGATTGCGCAGAAGTTTGGCTTCACCTTGCCCGAGATTCGTGAACAGCTGCAAAGCCTGCCCAATAAACGCACCCCCACCAAGGAAGACTGGTCACGCTTGTCGGAGGGGTTTCGCACCCACCTGGATGCGCGAATCGCGATGCTCGAGAAGCTGCGCGACGATCTCGACGGATGCATTGGCTGTGGTTGCCTGTCGCTGCCGACCTGCGCACTCTACAATGCTGACGACCGCGCCGCAAAAAATGGTCAGGGGCCCCGCTATCTGATGGGGGATCGGCCAAAAACTTGACACTCCTGTCGATAAACGCCGTTATTTGCGTCTTGGGTGACGAAAACCGGCGCGCGATACGGCATGTTTCGGGGTCTGTCAGAGAACCTACGTAGGGTATGGATTGACCTGTCCATGCTGCACCAGCTAAGCAACCGCGCAAGAATGTTGCGCCCGAATGACAGCGCACTCATGATGCGCCAACCAGCCAAGGACCAGATGCGCGGGTCCGCACGATAGCCAAGGAGCACCTCGAATGGCCGAGATTGAACGCGAAGCAATGGAATACGACGTTGTGATCGTCGGGGCCGGTCCCGCCGGTCTTTCGGCCGCGATCCGCCTGAAGCAACTGGATGCCGACCTTCAGGTTGTGGTTCTGGAGAAGGGCTCCGAAGTAGGAGCGCATATCCTGTCGGGCGCGGTGCTTGACCCCTGCGGCCTTGATGCCCTGATGCCTGACTGGAAAGACAAGGGCGCGCCGCTCAACGTGCCGGTCAAGGACGACAATTTCTACATGCTGGGCGAAGCGGGCGAAATCCGTATTCCAAACGCACCAATGCCGCCACTCATGAACAACCACGGCAACTACATCGTCTCCATGGGCAATGTCTGCCGCTGGATGGCGGAACAGGCCGAGGAACTGGGTGTTGAGATCTTTCCCGGCATGGCCTGCTCCGAACTGGTTTATGGCGACAACGGCGAGGTCAAAGGCGTGGTCGCGGGCGTCTTTGGTCTTGAGGAAGACGGCTCTTACGGCCCCAACACAGAGCCGGGCATGGAATTGCACGGCAAATACGTCTTCCTCTCCGAGGGCGTGCGCGGCTCGCTGTCGAAAGAAGTCATCGCCAAATACGGTCTCTCTGACGGCAAGGAGCCGCAGAAATACGGCGTCGGTATGAAAGAAATCTGGGAGATTGATCCCGCAAAGCACAAGGAAGGCTCTGTCACCCACACCATGGGCTGGCCGCTGAATTCCAACGCGGGCGGTGGCTCTTTCATCTATCACCTTGATAACAATCAGGTCTATGTCGGCTTTGTAGTTCACCTGAACTACAAGAACCCGCATCTCTATCCGTACATGGAGTTCCAGCGCTTCAAGCATCACCCGATGGTGGCGGAGCTTTTGAAAGGCGGCAAACGCGTCGCTTATGGCGCACGCGCAATCACCGAAGGCGGCTATCAGTCGATGCCGAAACTGACCTTCCCGGGCGGCGCGCTTCTGGGCTGTTCCGCGGGCATGGTCAACGTGCCGCGCATCAAGGGCAACCATAACGCGATGCTCTCGGGCAAAGCGGCCGCCGAAGCTGCCTTTGAGGCGATCAAGGCAGGCCGTCAGTCCGATGAGCTGACCGGCTACGAGGCAGACGTGCGCGACGGCCCCATCGGCAAGGATTTGAAGATGGTCCGCAACGTCAAACCGATGTGGTCCAAATGGGGTCTCACAGCGTCGCTCGCGCTGGGTGGTCTGGACATGTGGACCAACAACCTCTTTGGGCTGTCGCTGTTTGGCACGCTGGGGCATGGCAAGAATGACGCGGAGGCAACCGAGCCCGCGGAGAACCACAAATCCATCGACTATCCCAAGCCCGATGGCGTGCTGTCTTTTGACCGCCTGACCAACGTGTCCTTTGCGGCGACCAACCACGAAGAAAGCCAGCCCTGCCATCTGCGTCTGGGGAACAAGGACACGCCGATTTCGGTCAATCTGCCGAAATATGACGAACCTGCGCAGCGCTACTGCCCGGCAGGTGTTTATGAGGTCGTGGAAAAAGACGGTAAGCCAGAGTTTGTCGTGAACTTCCAGAACTGTGTCCATTGCAAGACCTGCGACATCAAGGACCCAAGCCAGAATATCACTTGGACCACGCCGCAGGGCGGTGACGGACCGAATTATCCCAACATGTAACAGCGGATTTGCAATCAGTGATCACTTTGATGGGGCGGCCTGCGGGTCGCCCCATTGCGCATCTCGGGACTGGCGTCTACGCTCCTGTTCAGATGTGTTGTGATCCTGCTGGGGAGGCCCATTCGTGCCCGTATCCTATCTCCGTTCTTTGACCTGCGCAGCCGCGCTTTTGCTGACCACCGGGCCGATGGCGGTGGCGGATGGGCTGGCGGGCGCGTATCTCGCTGGACGGGCCGCGACCTATGAAAGCGACTTTGCCGCCTCCGCCAAATATTACACGCGTGCATTGGTGCGCGATCCGCAGAACATCACCCTGATGGAGAACCTCGTTTATGCGCAGCTTGCGCTTGGAGAGGTCGAATCCGCGTTGCCGGTGGCAGAGCGGATGTGGCAGGCAGGTGTGAGCAGTCAGGTCGCCAATATCGTCATGGCAGGCAATCTTGCACTGCAGGAAAACTATGACGCCCTGCTTGCACGCGATTCCGAACAGTTTGAAATCAGCCCGCTGGTCGACGGGCTGCTGGATGCTTGGGCCTATATGGGCAAAGGCGCGGTCTCGCAGGCACTCGACCAGTTCGACACCGTGGCACAACAGGACGGGCTGCGCTTTTTTGCTTTGTACCACAAGGCCTTGGCGCTTGCATCGGTCGGAGATTACGAGGGCGCAGACCAACTGTTTGCCGCCAATGAGGGCCAGCTAGGCAGGTCCTCGCGCCGGGCTGCAATCGCGCGGATACAGGTCCTGTCACAACTCGGGCGCAACGATCAGGCGCTTGAGGTGCTGGTCGACAGCTTTGGCGAAGGCTTCGACCCTGCGCTTACGGAGTTTGCAGATCAACTCGCCATGGGAGAGACCTTACGGTTCTCGATTACGCCGACCGCACGCGATGGCATGGCAGAGGTGTTCTACAGCCTTGGTCAGGCGCTTTCGGGCGAGGCAGCGAGTGACTATGTGCTGATGTATGCACGCATGGCCGCAAAACTCAGCCCCGGCCATGTGGATGCCGTGCTTCTGAGCGCGGGGCTTCTGGATCAAATGGGCCGTTACGAACTGTCGATCGCCACCTACAAGCAGGTGCCGCGTGATCACCCTGATTTCCATGCTGCCGAGCTTGGTCGTGCCGAGGCGCTGCGGCGATCGGCCAATCCGCAGGCCGCCGCCGAAGTGCTGGAACAACTGGCGCGCGATTTCCCGCAGCATGTCGCGGTCTATATCGATCTGGGCGACCTTATGCGGCAGCAGGAAAACTATGCCGAAGCCGCAAAGGCCTATACCCGCGCGCTCGAACTGAGCCCCGATGAGACAACGAACCGCTGGTTCCTTTATTATGCGCGCGGCATCTGTAACGAACGTCTGAAGAACTGGGAGGCGGCCGAGGCGGATTTTCGCGCCGCGCTTGAGATCGACCCGGACCAGCCGCAGGTTCTGAACTACCTAGGCTACTCCCTTGTGGAGCGGCAGGAAAAATTGGACGAGGCACTTTCCATGATCGAGCGCGCCGTCGCTGCGCGCCCCGAGAGTGGCTATATCATCGACAGCCTTGGATGGGTTCTTTACCGGATGGGCCGCTATGACGAAGCCGTCGGTCATATGGAACGCGCAGTCGAGTTGATGCCCGTGGATCCGGTGGTGAACGATCACCTCGGGGATGTCTATTGGGCGGTTGGGCGCAAGCTGGAGGCCGAGTTCCAGTGGCGGCGCGCGCTTTCCTTTGTGGACCCTGAGGATAAGGACGCCGAGGCCAACCCGGATCGCATTCGCCGCAAGCTCGACGTTGGGCTTGATGTGGTCCTGGCCGAAGAAGGGGCAGAACCGCTTCAGGTTGCGAATGACGATCACTGAGGTTTTTGCGCCGGCCAAGGTCAACCTGTCGCTGCATGTGACGGGGCGCCGCGCGGATGGGTATCACCTGCTGGATAGTCTGGTTGCATTTGCAAGCATAGGCGACCGATTGCAGCTGTCCCAGGCTGAGGCGCTGTCGCTTACTGTTTCGGGGCTTTTTGCGGATGGGGTCCCGGAGGACTCGCGTAATCTGGTCTGGCGCGCCGCCGAAGGCGCGGATTGGCGCGGGCATATCGGACTTGAGAAATCTCTGCCTCATGGGGCGGGAATCGGCGGCGGATCTTCTGATGCGGGTGCTGTTTTGAACGCATTTCGCTCGCAGGGACACACTGTGCCAGAAGCCTTGGCCTTGTCGCTTGGGGCGGATGTTCCGGTCTGCATGCATGCCTCAGCCGCGCGGATGCGGGGGATCGGCGAAAAGATCACTCCGATCCCGCTGCCCAAACTGCCCGCGCTACTGGTGAATCCCGGCGTTGAAGTGCCCACGGGCGCGGTGTTTTCCGGGCTTGCGTCGCGTGAGAATGACCCTATGCCCGCGGAGGTCCCGCTTTTTGATGGTGTCGCGGATTGTGCGGGATGGCTCGGAGCGCAGCGCAACGATCTGGAACCCGCAGCGATCGCGGCGGCCCCCCAGATCGAGCGCGTTCTGAGTGACCTGCGTGCCTCTCGCGCTGCGCTTCTGGCCCGAATGTCGGGGTCCGGATCGACATGCTTTGCGATCTACCCGACTTTGAAGGCGGCGCATTTTGCAGCCTATGAGATCGGCGCAGAGCACCCAGAGTGGTGGTGTGTGGCAACCGAACTCAGCTGATTGCGCGCCTGATCCAAAGTCTGCTCCAAGGCGCCCGTGGGCGCAAACTGGCGCACAGGGGTCAGTTCAGACGGGATACAACGTAATCGGCGAGGTCAATCAGCAGTGTGCGGATCGGATGTTCGGGCAGGTCCGCCAGTGCAGATTTCGCCTTGTCCGCCCAGCCGATCGCATCGGCGCGGGTTGCCTCCAGTGTGGCGTATTTCGCCATCAGCGACAGAGCATGCTCAAGATCGCCCTCTTCCTGGCGGCCTTTGGCGATTGTGCGGTGCCAAAAGGCGCGCTCTTCGTCGCCGGCCTGCGCAATCGCCTTGATGACCGGCAGGGTCAGCTTGCGCTCGCGGAAATCGTCACCGACGTTTTTACCAGTCTTGGCTGTATCGCCTTGATAGTCCAGCAAATCATCCGCGATCTGGAAGGCGATACCTAGCGCGTCGCCATAATCAAACAGTGCCTTGACCTGCGCCTCGCTGGCCCCGGCAATCACGCCACCGACCTCTGTCGCTGCCGAAAACAGCGCCGCGGTCTTGCCACGCACAACCTGTAGGTAGATTTCTTCCGTGGTGCCCAGATCCGTTGCCGCGGTCATCTGAAGGACTTCGCCCTCGGCAATCGTGGCCGAGGCATTGGCGAGAATATCCAGCACGCGGAGTGACCCGGTATCGACCATGAGCTGGAAGCTGCGAGCAAAGAGATAGTCGCCCACCAGAACCGAACTCTTGTTGTCCCACAAAAGATTCGCCGTGGGCCGACCCCGGCGCTGCGCGCTCTCGTCGACCACATCGTCATGCAGGAGTGTCGCCGTATGGATGAACTCCACCGTAGCGGCGAGCTTCAGATGATGTTCTCCCGCATAGCCACACATCCGCGCCGCAGCCAAGGTCAGCATCGGGCGCAGACGTTTGCCGCCCGCCTCGACCAGATGGGCCGTGACCTCGGGAATCCGTGGCGCATGCTGAGACGCCATACGCTCGCGAATGAGAAGGTTTACCGCCTCCAGTTCCGGAGCCAGTGTCTCGGCCAGCAATTCATGAGGCTTTCCCTGCGGAGTCTTTGTCATCACCTGGTTCATCACATTCCCGACTGATAGGCTCGACAAGACCCCGGTCTTGCCCTTAGATCCATGGATATGAAGGAACTTTTGCGCAGCACTGACCCTACGGTTCTGGCCTTTGCCACCGCCCTTCTTAACGGAGAGGGTATAGACTGCTTTGAAATGGACGTAAATATGAGCGTGCTTGAAGGCGGCATCGGGATTTTCCCGCGCCGGCTTCTGGTGCACGCTGATGATCTCGAGGATGCTCAGGTGGTCATGCGCGACAATGATTTGCCGGTGTCGGACCGTGGCTGAGCCTCAGAGCTTTGCACAAGATGAGCTGAGCCAGGACGCGTTTTTGGGCGGCCAGATCAAGCTCTTGCAACCCAAGAGCGGGTATCGTGCGGGCGTTGATCCGGTGCTGTTGGCGGCCGCTGTCAACGCGAGATCCGGCGATTCTGTGCTGGAGCTGGGTTGTGGGGCAGGGCAGGCGTTCTTGTGTCTGGCGGCGCGGGTTTCGGGCCTCTCGATTGTCGGGGTGGAATTGCAACCTGCCTACGCCGAGCTTGCGCGCCGAAATGCCGCAGTCAACGCCGTTCCGGCAGAGGTCGTCGCAGCCGATCTGAGCAATCTGCCAGCCACATTGCGCCAACGGCGGTTTTCGCATGTGATCGCCAATCCGCCCTATTATCGCGCGGGCGCGCACAGCCAGGCCAAGGACCCAGGTCGCCGTACCGCGCTCGGCGAAGGCACGCCGCTTGAGCTCTGGTTCGATGTCGCCGCGCGCAGGCTTACCCCAAAGGGCTATTTGCACATGATCCAGCGGGTCGAACGTCTGCCGGACATGATTGCCGCAGCGCAAGGACGGCTTGGCTCACTCGAAGTGCTGCCGCTTTCACCACGTGTTGGGCGCGCAACCGAACTCGTAATTTTGAGGGCTCGCAAAGGCGGGCGCGCAGAGTTTCGACTGCACGCCCCTTTGGTCATGCATGAAGGCGTCGCCCATCACCGGGATGGCGAGGATTATAGTCCAGCGGTGCGCGCGGTTCTGCGCGAAGGTAGCGCGTTGCCCTGGCCCGACGTCGGACGCAACTGAGCGTTTTGGGCCACAAGGGCTCTGCGACGATTTGCGTTCCCTTTATGCTTTGGCGCCTGGGGATCAGAGGCGAGTTGCCGGTTTATCGGCCACAATCGGCGGGAAATGGCCAAAAGTTGCAAATTGTAGGAAAGAAACGTTCCGAATTGTGCGTATGCAGCGTGACAGCTTGAAAGAAGCATGCTCCAATCCCCATGTTGATGACATCAAGCTTTGTAGAAGGAGGAACGACATGAGCCTCAGCTCGCATCTGAACCAATTGAAGAAGAAGCACGAGCATCTGAGTTTTGAAGTCGAACAAGCGGAAAGATCTCCAGCTATTGACCGCATGCATGTGAAGTCCCTCAAGAAAGAGAAGCTGCGCCTGAAAGACGAGATTGAGCGTCTGTCGCCAGTCTGATCAAAGCAGCGTCGGCCCCTGCGCCGACGCGCCCTAGAGCGCACTGCAGTCTGCAGTGAGATCACGCGCAGAACCACAAGCCAAGGCTCCGCCAGATGCGGGGCCTTTCTTGTTCCAGCTGAGATTATCCGGCAGGCGGTGTCACGGTTTGCCCCTCGACGAGGGTGTGCGCAGGGGCCTTGGCAGAGGCACGCGCTGCCAGTACGGCGCCTGCCGTGATCAACACAGTCGCGAGTGCCAGTCCCCAGGTGGGGGCGGCGATTCCGGCGAGCACCAGAATCAACGTCGACAACAAGGGCGCCGCATAGGAGCTGGTTCCAAGCATCTGGATGTCCCCCTGCTTGACCCCGATGTCCCAAACGTAAAAGGCCAGCCCCACAGGACCTAAGCCCAACAACAGCGCCGAGGCCCACCCCAGCGAGTTCGCAGGCCAGATGGTGTCCTCAAGCAGAACATGCAATGCGCCAGAAGCAACGGCGCTCAAAAGGCAGAACACAGCCACCGATGACGTCGGCGCATCCCCAATGAGGCGAGATCCGACGGAGTAGCTGGACCAAAAGAGGGCGCAGAGCAGTGCAAGACCATAGCCCGGGAGATACTGCGCCTGAAAGCCGACACCGCCGCCGGTGATAATGCAGGCCGCTCCGGCAAACCCCAAAATTGCTCCTATGAAATGCCCCGCGCGCAACCGCTCTCCGGGTAGGAGGCCCGACAAGAGGACGATCAGCAAAGGCCAGAGATAGGCGATCAGGCCAGCCTCGGCCGCAGGCGCCGCGCGCAGGGCAGAAAAGTAGAGTGCGTGATAGCCAAAGACACCGATCGATCCGAAGGCATAGACCCTAAGCCGGACACGTCTGAGCTCTGCCCAGCTGCCCGTCATCTGCACCCAGATCAGGCCGATGATGCCGCCGATGGTGAAACAGATGGTGTTGAGAAGCAGGGGGGGCGTTGGGCTGGAACCGACCGTCAAGAGCGCCAGAAGCGCCCACAGAAGAACGGCAACAAATCCGACTGCAGTAGCGCGAGGACGAGTCATATCTGGCTAAAGATCCTTAACGGGGATAATCGTGAAGTCGTCCCACATATGCGCCGTTTTCTCAATCTCCGAAAAGAACCATTCGCGAAAAGCCCTGATCTGCGGGCGATCCTGCGAACTGGGCAAGCAGAGGAAATGAAACTTGGCATCTGTTTCGATCGCGACCTTGAAGGGCGCGACCAGGCGCCCCTCCTGTACATCCTTGATGATCATCGGGCGTCGCCCGAGCGCCACGCCGAGCCCGGCGCAGGCAGCGTCGATGGCGTGATCAGCGTGAGAAAAATGCGTGCCGTGACCGGGTGTGAACTCCAGCCCCATGGCGCGGAACCATGTTGGCCAATCACAAGATGGGCTGAGAAAACCGATGCTGTCATCATAGATGAGAGGCGCATCGCGCAGGCTCTGGGGGGTTGGGTACTTTGCGCATAGCTCCGGCGTCATCACAGGCGTCAGCCATTCAGGGCGCGCGGCTTGCGCCACAAGATAATCGTCAACGCTATAGCCAAATCGAATGGCCACATCGACGTGATCGCGCCGCAGGTCCACCATCTTGAGGCCTGCAGACAAGCGCAGGTCAATGTCCGGGTGGCTACGAGCAAACTCATAGAGCCGTGGCGCCAACCACTTTGCCGTCAGCGCTGGCCCTGCGGTCACGGTGAGCGACGTGGTATCGAGAACCCGCCGCGCTTGCCGCCACGCCGCGCTCAGGGCCTGAAACCCCTCATCCACGCCAGGCGCAAGCGCCGCACCTGCCTCTGTGAGCTCGACGGCGCGGTTGAGACGGCGAAAGAGCGGCGCGCCCAGATGCTCCTCCAGCGATTTGATCTGAAAAGACAGGGCCGCAGGCGTCACGCTGAGCTCGTCGGCGGCTTTTGCAAAAGACATATGTCTCGCGGCAGCGTCAAACGCGCGCAGAGCTGTGAGAGGGGGGAGTCGGTCTGACATTTGACACTCAAGAATAACTTAACTGAGCGTCGCAAAACTCTCGTTTGTCGTCAATGCTTCAAATGCGCATATTGAACCCACAACAGAGACGCTAAACCGAAAGGTGCTCAGGATGATTGAATATGCTGCAACAGCCGAAGTGAAACAGGGCATGGCCCGGGCCCACGAAGCGCGTGCGCAGGTCCTGCGTGATGCGCTCACATGGATGTTTTTCCGCCGTCGCGAGTCATCGCACGGCATCCGGATTTCCCGCTGGGCCTCAGCGCGCGCGAGCTGAAACCAGGCACTTACGGGATATGACAAGGGCCGGTTCGTGAAGAACCGGCCCTTTTTCATGCGCACTTCAATGTCGCGAGAGGTATTACACGAAGAACTGGCCGCCATTTGCGGAGATGGTCGAACCATTGATAAAGGACGCATCATCCGACGCCAGAAAGGCCACGCAGCGTGCGATTTCCTCGGGCTCACCAAGGCGACCGGTGGGGATCTGACCGATGATGGCGTCGCGCACTTTTTCAGGTACAGCCATGACCATTTCTGTCGCGATATAGCCCGGGCAAACCGCGTTCGCCGTGATCCCCTTGGCGGCGCCTTCTTGCGCAAGGGATTTGATAATGCCGAGGTCACCTGCCTTGGTGGCGGCATAGTTGACCTGTGCGAACTGGCCTTTTTGACCATTGATCGAGGAGATCACGATCACGCGGCCAAAGCCCCGTTCGCGCATCCCGGGCCAGACCGGGTGCACGGTGTTGAACACGCCAGTGAGGTTGGTGTCGATCACCTGTTGCCATTGTTCAGGTTGCATTTTGTGAAATGGCGCATCGCGGGTGATCCCCGCGTTGGCAACGACAATGTCGATCGGGCCAAGGTCGGCTTCGACTTGTGCGATCCCGGCCTTGCTGTCCTCATAGTCGGCCACGTTCCACTTGTAGGTCTTGATCCCGGTTTCTTCGGTAAACTGTGCTGCTGCGGCATCATTGCCGGCATAGGTCGCGGCGACCTGGCAGCCCTGCGCCTGAAGAGTCTTTGAAATAGCGGCGCCAATACCGCGTGATCCGCCGGTAACAAGGGCAATACGAGCCATGTGAGGAGTCCTCCAACTTCTTTACTTCACTTCGCAATCTTATTGCACACTGCGCAGTCGAGGGGCAATAAAATTTCGCAGCCAATTTGCACATGCAGAAAGCCGCCGTGCATCAGGCTGCGCCTACACTATGCTTTAGATTGTAACGGGGAAACGAAAAACAAAGGGGCGCCCGCGGACGCCCCAAAAAACTGCCTATTTTGCAAGCATCCTTGCACGTTTTACGGGCGCTCTACGCACATGGCGACGCCCATGCCCCCACCGATGCAGAGTGTCGCGAGGCCTTTCTTGGCGCCACGGCGTTTCATTTCAAACAGCAGGGTGTTCAGAACGCGGCACCCAGACGCGCCAATCGGGTGGCCGATTGCAATCGCGCCGCCGTTGACGTTCACGATTTCAGGGTTCCAGCCCATGTCCTTGTTCACTGCACAGGCCTGCGCGGCAAAGGCCTCGTTGGCTTCGACCAGATCCAGATCGTCCACGCTCCAACCCGCCTTGTCGAGTGCCTTGCGGGAGGCAAAGACCGGGCCGACACCCATGATCGACGGATCGAGGCCGGCGGTTGCGTAGGACGCGATGCGGGCAAGCGGCTCGATTCCGCGTTTTTCGGCTTCATCCGCGCTCATCAAGAGGGTCGCGGCCGCGCCATCATTCAGACCGGACGCGTTCGCCGCGGTGACCGAGCCATCGCGCGTGAAGGCGGGGCGCAGTTTCTGCATCGCCTCAATGGTTGCGCCGTGACGGATGTATTCATCCGCGTCCACGGTGATGTCGCCCTTGCGATGCTTCACCACAAAAGGCGCGATCTCATCGGCAAACTTGCCCGCTTTCTGGGCGGCTTCGGCTTTATTTTGAGAGGCAACCGCAAACTCGTCCTGCATGTCGCGCGAGATCTGCCATTGCTCTGCCACGTTCTCGGCGGTCTGACCCATGTGATAGCCGTTGAACGCGTCCCACAGCCCGTCGCGGATCATCGTGTCGATGTAGCTCATGTCACCCATCTTGTGACCGGCACGCAGGTTGGCAGCATGGGGGCTGAGAGTCATGTTTTCCTGACCACCTGCGGCAACGATGGAGGCGTCGCCCAGTTGGATGTGCTGCGCGCCAAGCGCAACAGCGCGCAGACCGGAGCCACAGACCTGGTTGATGCCCCAGGCGGCGGATTCTTTGGGCAGACCTGCATTGATATGGGCCTGCCGGGCGGGGTTCTGGCCCTGTGCCGCGGTCAGCACCTGGCCCAGGATGGTTTCCGAGACCTCGGATTTATCGATGCCTGCACGGGCCACAACCGCCTCGAGCACAGCGGCGCCCAGATCATGGGCCGGTGTGGTGGCGAAGGCGCCGCCAAAGCTGCCGACAGCGGTACGGGCTGCGGATGCAATTACTACGTTGGTCATTCGGTCAATCCTCTGCAATTTCTGCGGAAACGCCGACGCGGTGGGGCCTTTTTGCGTTACCCTGATCGCGCAACGTCTCCTCCCTTCCCTTCAGGCATAGCCCAACCGTGCACGTGCAGCAATGGTTTCGACTGTTCCACAGGGGTTAGGCGTCAGCGCGGCTAGAGAATTGATCGGATGTGAAAGGGCAGGACCGCAGGGGTGGGGGCGCACGGGGGCGCAGCCCTGGGAACAGGTTAGAGGTGAGGCTTACAATGGAAAGGTGCGCGCTTGAGACCAGAGGATAGTCCCGAACAAACGCTAACCCTCCACGATCGATAATGAGGCAGATGTAGGTCCAGTCAGGAACAAACGCGGTCGCGCCCTTTTGACGCGCGTGACCGTAAACGTTTCGGGAGCGGCCCGGACGGACCCAACGGGCTGCTTCATGCGCGGCTTTGGTTCAGGTTCACACCAATCACAGTTATGGCATCAGGGATGTCCAACTGCCGTTTAGATGCGGAACCTGTGCCGTGTCTATGGCAGCGCTCAGGCGCGGGCGCGCGAATCGTTTTCGTTCTGCCAGGGCGGTGAAATGGTTGGCGCGCCGTAGAGGAACCCCTGCAGGCAATCGACCCCGGCCTCGATAAGGAAGTCGGCATCCTCCTGCCGTTCAACCGACTCCGCCACGATGAACATGTCGAACTGCTTGGCAATGGCGATCAGCGCCTTGATGACCGCCTGATTGTCGTGACTGGCGTGAACCCCACGCACATATTGGCCATCGATCTTCACCGCATCAAAAAAGAAGTCACGGAAGTGGCCGATGGCAGTGGTGCCAGCCCCGAAGTTGTCGAGCGCAAAGGCAATGCCGTGCTGCTGCATCTGGTCCATAAAGTCGATCACGAGTTCGGGTGTCGCCATGGCAGAGGCTTCGGAAATTTCCAGCACCAGTCGCTCGCCCAGGAACTGATCGCGCTCAAGAAACCGTTCCAGAACCTTGTTCCACTGGCTGTAGCCGATAGAGCGGGCGGACATGTTGATCGAGAGGCGGATATTGGGATTGCGCTGCAGAACGCGCAGCCCTTGTTCAAGCGCAAGGCAGTCGAGTTTGCGCCCCAGTTCGCGATCCTCAATCACGCTCATGAATTCGCGCGCGGGGATGATGCGGCCGGTGGCGTCCATTACGCGGATGTAGCCCTCGTAAAAGGCGATCGCGTCGGGCGCGCGGCTTTGCACAACGGGCTGGTAGGCGAGGAGGGTTTGATCGTGTCGTACGGCCTCTGCCACCATATCCACAACATTGCGATCGCGCGCCACGATGGCGGCCGATAGCGGGTTTTCTGCCCCTTCCGGGATGTCGTTTTTCCAGAAATGCCGTTTCTTCACGTTCTCAGCCCCAACGGTTTGCGGTGCCCTTGCGCAAGGGAAGCCATCCGAGTTGTAAATTGAAGTCTACCGTCTCTCAAAAGAGTTGAGCAGGAATTAAAACGCGAATTTTAGTTACCCTCTGCAGGACCCTGGAACACAGGGTCCCGCCGATCGAGAGAGCAGCCTCAGGATCCCGCAACCAAGGCGCGAATGACCGCCCGCGCACTGTCGGAATTCCAGTCCGCTTCACCGCGCAGACGCGCAATCTCATTGCCTTGGGGGTCGAGGATCACGGTGATGGGCAGACCCAGTACCGTCATGTCGCGCGCCACGGCGCTCTTGGGGTCTTGGTGACGTGGCAGGTTGGTGACACCGATTTCGTCAAAGAATTTCTTGATCCCGGCCGGGTTGTTACGCCCCGTCGCCAAGGTCACGACCTCAAAGCTGTCGCCGCCAAATTCCTCCTGCAGCGCCGATAGCATCGGCATTTCCTTGCGGCAGGGCGGGCACCATGTGGCCCAGAAGTTCAGCAAGACATACTTGCCCTCATAGTCGGACAGATGCCCCTGACCGGCCTCATCCGCCAGCTCGAACGTCGCATCAGACGCCGGTTTTGCCTCGGTGTGAAAGACCAGTTTCTTCATGTCGCCCTCGCGCAGGGCTTCTACCGCGCTGAGGTCGGCACCGAAGGCGGCATTTGCACCGAGGGCAAGGGCCATATAAAGGGAAAGCTGACGAACAATACGCATAGTATCTCCAAGGTTGGGCCATGACAGACAAGACCTCGAACCAGATGTGGGGCGGCCGCTTTGCCGCCGGACCGGACGCGATCATGGAGGCAATTAATGCCTCTATCGGGTTCGACCAGCGCATGGCAGCGCAGGATATTGCTGGCTCTCGGGCTCATGCGGCGATGCTCGCCGCGACCGGTGTCATTACGGATAATGACGCCGAGGCGATCCGTGAAGGGTTGCTCACCGTTTTGTCAGAGATTGAAAGCGGCAGTTTTCAGTTCTCTACTGCGCTCGAAGACATTCACATGAATGTCGAAGCGCGCCTCAAAGAGATCATTGGCGAGCCTGCAGGTCGTCTGCATACAGGTCGCTCGCGCAACGACCAGGTCGCAACCGATTTCAAACTCTGGGTGCGCGACCAATTCGATGCCGCCGAAAAGGGTCTTCTCGCGCTGATCAAAGCGCTGGTCGATCAGGCCGAGGCTGGCGCGGATTGGGTGATGCCGGGCTTTACCCATCTGCAAACCGCGCAGCCGGTCACATGGGGGCATCACATGATGGCCTATGTGGAGATGTTTGGCCGCGACCTCAGCCGGGTGCGCGATGCGCGCAAGCGCATGAACGAGTCGCCCCTGGGTTCTGCGGCGCTGGCAGGGACTTCGTTCCCGATTGATCGCGAGATGACCGCCAAGGCGCTGGGGTTTGATCGCCCGACGGCCAATTCGCTCGATGCGGTGTCGGATCGTGACTTCGCGCTGGAGTTCCTCTCGGTTGCCTCCATCTGCGCCATGCATCTGTCGCGCTTTGCCGAAGAACTGGTGATCTGGTCCTCGGCGCAGTTCCGTTTTGTGACGCTTTCGGATCGCTTCTCCACCGGTTCCTCGATCATGCCGCAAAAGAAAAATCCAGACGCCGCCGAGCTGATCCGCGCCAAGGTGGGACGGATCTTTGGCGCCAACACGGCGCTGATGATGGTGATGAAGGGCCTGCCGCTGGCCTATTCCAAGGACATGCAGGAAGACAAAGAGCAGGTCTTTGACGCCGCCGATAACTGGATGCTCGCACTTGCTGCGATGGAAGGCATGGTGAAGGACATGACCGGCAACCGCGAAAGCCTGGCGGCCGCGGCGGGGTCCGGTTTCTCGACGGCCACCGATCTGGCGGACTGGATGGTGCGGGTCCTGAAAGTGCCGTTCCGGGATGCCCACCATGTGACCGGCGCGCTCGTCGCGATGGCCGAGGGCCGCGGCGTGGATCTGCCGGATCTGAGCCTTGAAGACATGAAGTCTGTGCATGAGGGCATCACCGAGGATATCTTTACCGTGTTGGGCGTGGAGAATTCGGTAAACTCGCGCATGTCTTACGGCGGCACCGCTCCCGCGCAGGTACGCGCGCAGGTGGCGCGTTGGAAAGAGATCTTGGGCTAACCCCCTGAGACAAGGAGAGATAACATGACCCGCGTTCTGATGTGTTTGGGTGTAGCGGCGCTGCTTGCAGCATGCGGTGCGGATGGGGAGCCGGTGCGTCCGAGCCTCAATGCGGGTCTTGGGATTTCCGGCAGCGGCGTGCATGTCGGCGGCGCAATCGGGGTCCGGAAAGGTCCCGTAAGCGTGAGCGTTGGCCTGTGATGCGCGCAGCGTTGTTCCTGTGCCTGATGGGGATCTTCGGCTGCGACTACAGTGGCGCCCCTCTCAAGGAGCCGGTCGAGCCGACAGACCCCGGCATTCATATCTCTGGTGAGGCTCGTGTCGGGGTGGTCTGGGGCGACTGAACCAGCCGTGTTTGGTCCACCGTGTTTGGGTCGTGTCCTGATAGGCAATCGATCGATTTATTCTCTCAAGACCGGCCGCGCGGTGATGCCACCCACCAGGGCGCAATGGCACGACTGCACATAGCTGTCTTCAGGGCCGCGCCACGAGCGGGTCCAAAGCGAGCAAGCCCTGCTCAGGTGATTGCTTCAAGCCGCTCTTTCGACATATCGCCAGGCACAATTGTGATCGGAAACGGCAGCGTGCCTGCCGTCCGGGTCAGTTGTGTCACGATCGGGCCGGGGCCCTTGCGATCGCTGGCCGCGCCCAGCACCAGAACACCCACCTCGGGATCCGCTTCGATCTGGGCGAGGATTTCGGGAACCGTATCGCCTTCGCGGATCACCAGTTCCGGGTCCACGCCCTGCCGGTCGCGCATCCATTTCGCGAAGACCTCAAAATGCGCATGAATCCGTTCGCGCGCCTCTTCACGCATGACTTCACCGACCCCGATCCAGTGATTGAATTCATCCGGCGGGATCACCGACAGGATGACGACGCCACCGCCAGTATTGGCGGCGCGCATCGCGGCAAAGCGCATCGCATTCAGGCATTCTCGGCTGTCGTCCAACACGACAAGAAACTTGCGCATCTAAACCTCTGCTGACTTCTTCATGTCATATTGGCGGATGCAACCACCCCGCGCAATAGAACTCGCACGCCGCGATGCCCCAAAGATCCGCAGCGCTTCAGCACGGGATGGATGTACTTGGCCAGAGGTCTGGGATGAGGCGAGAGATTGCGCCGTTTCAGGCCCCGGATTTCGCCCAATCCCAGTAGAGCTCGCGCACACGGCGAGTGACTGGGCCGTGTTGATAGCTCACATCGTCAAAAGCGGTGACCGGTGTGACCTTGGACATGTTGCCGGACATAAAGACCTCATCCGCAGTCTCAAAATGGGCATAACTCAGCACCGCCTCATGTACGGTGATCCCATCTGCGCGCATGTTCTCGATGTGGCGCGCGCGGGTGATCCCCGCCAGAAAGGTGCCATTTGCAATCGGGGTAAAGACTTCGCCATCCTTCACCATGAAGATATTGGCGGTGGCGGTTTCGGCCACATTCCCCATCACATCGCAGGTGAGCGTATTGGTGAAGCCCTTGGCGCGTGCCTCGCGTAACATGCGGGCATTGTTGGGATAGAGACAGCCGGCCTTGGCATTGACCACCGAAGATTCCAACACCGGGCGGCGAAACTGGGTGCGGGTCAGCGTGGCAGACGCGCTCTCTGCTGCCATCGGAATTTCTTCGAGGCTGATGGCAAATTGGGTCGCCTCGGGCGCCGGCGCGATCAGGGTCTGGTCCCCATCAGTCGCCCAGTACATCGGGCGGATATAGACCGCGCTATCGGGGGAGAATCCTTTCAGACCCTCGCGCACAATCTCGACCATCTCGTCGGCAGGCACGGTGGCCGCCATCATCAGCGCCTCTGCAGAGGCATTGGCCCGCGCGCAATGTTTATCAAGATCCGGGCTCACCCCATCAAACCAGCGCGCGCCGTCAAAAATGGAAGAGCCGAGCCACGCGGCGTGATCGGCGGCGGACATGATCGGCACATCGCCGTCATGCCACTGGCCGTTGAAATAAGTACGAATGGTCTTGCCGACAGCCATAGGGGAACCTCGGATCTTGGAATGTCTTAGGTGATCTGTCGGGACGTTAGGGCGCGTGCCACAGGAGGTCCAGCCGAAAGGCCAAATCGACACATTTCGCAGGGCCTGCCCCCCCCCCCCCGATCTGGCGGGGTCTATCAGATTACTCGTCGTAGCTCACCACAAGGGTGTCGCTCAGCGGGTAGGCCTGGCAGGAGAGCACGAAGCCTTTGGCCACTTCGTCATCCTCAAGCGCATGGTTCGCGGCCATTTCGACCTCGCCCTCGATGACGCGGCAGCGGCAAGTGGAACACACGCCTGCCCGACAGGACCAAGGCGCGTCCATCGCATTTTCCAGAGCGGCTTCCAGAACGCTGGTATTGCGATCCAGGGTGACAGAGCGCGTGGCCCCATCCAGCGTGATCGCCGCCGTGACCGGGGCGCTGGCTGCTGCATCACCACTTGTGGCCTTCTTTGCAGCCCGCCCCGGCTGATTGGACGCGAAGAGCTCGAACTTGATCTGCTCATCCGAGAGCCCTGCCGTGCGCAGGGCTTCGGCTATGCCGAGCATCATCGGTTCGGGTCCACAGATAAACGCCGTGTCGACGCTCTGGATCGGAATCCAGCGCTCAAACAGCTCGGCGCATTTCTCCTGCGTCACCAGACCGGTGAAGAGATCGACCTCTTGCGCGTCGGCCTCCAGCACATGGATCACCGACAGGCGCCCCATGTAGCGGTTCTTCAGATCCTCGATTTCCTCGCGGAACATGATCGAGTTGATGCCCTTATTGGCGTAGACCAGCGTGAAACAAGACTGAGGCTCTGCCTGCAGGGTGGTCTTCAGGATCGACAGCACCGGCGTGATGCCAGAGCCCCCGGCAAAGCCGAGATAGTGTTTCTCGGCGGCGGCATCGAGATCGGTGAAAAACCGCCCCTGCGGCGGCATCGCTTCGACCGTGTCACCGACCTTGAGGTCCGTATTGGCCCAGGTGGAAAAAGCCCCGCCATCCACGCGCTTGATGCCTACCTGCAGGATGCCTTCGTCCTTGCCTGCACAGATCGAATAGCTGCGGCGCAGCTCGGTGCCGTCAAAATCGCGGCGAAACGTCAGGTATTGGCCTTGGGTAAAGTCGAACTCCGCAGCCGCACCATTGAGGGGCTTCAGCGTGACCACAACCGCGTCGCGGATGGTTTTCTTGATGTCGGTGACTTCGAGAGGGTGAAAGCGGGCCATGGAGCGAGCCTCCTCAGATACACTTGAAATAGTCGAATGGCTCAAGGCAGCTGGTACAGCGCCAATGGGCCTTGCAAGGGGTGGAGCCAAACTGGCTCACGCGGGTCACATCCGGGCTGCCGCAGCGCGGGCAATGATCGGGACCACCGGCAGGGGAGGGGGGGGCAATCCCGTATTCCTCGAGCCGCGCGCGTCCCTTGTCCGAGAGCCAGTCGGTGGTCCAGGGTGGCGAGATTTGTGTTTTGATCTCAACGTGTTCGATCCCATGCGCCGCCAGCGCAGTCTCCACGTCCAGGCGAATGATCGACGTCGCCGGGCAGCCCGAATAGGTCGGCGTCAGCGTGACGATGAGGCGATCGTCACCCCATTCAACATTGCGCACGATCCCAAGATCGACGAGCGAGATCACCGGGATTTCCGGATCGGGCACCGCGTCGAGCCATTCCCAGATCCGCGCGAGGGCGGGTTGGTTGGATTGCGTGTCGGTCACGATGAACCTCCGGTCCGGCCGATAGGCCGGGCCACGCCCGTCCCGCCCCCCACGGGGCGGGCGTTCCCCGCCCACCCCGCCGGGCCGGACGTGGCCCTCTGGGCAAAAGGAAAGCGCAGCAAAAACATTACCACGTCGCGCCCGGATAGGCGCGCTGCATCCACTGCATTGTGGTCAGCAGATGCCCAAGGTGTTCGGTGTGCATCTTGCCATCGCGTCCCCCACCACGGGCGCGGCGCGCCTCGGGCAGTGTCAGCGTCGCTTCGCCCAGAACGCGGGCGAGGGTGTCATCGTAGTCCTTGCGCAAACTCGCAGGATCCGGCGCGATGCCGGCCTCGACCAGCGCTGCATCGACCGCGTCACTTAGGAACATTTCACCCACATAGGGGTAAAGGTAATCAAGCGCCGCCTGCATTCTGGCGTGGCTTTCCTCGGTTCCGTCGCCAAGGCCTACCACCGTCTCGGCCGAGCGTTCGAGATGGTAGGTCGCTTCTTTGACAGATTTGGCAGCAATCGCGGCGACGCGCGCATCAGAGGACCCAGTCAGTGCGCGCAGTTGCAGCACATGCCAGGCATCAAACAGGAACTGGCGCATCAAGGTTTGGCCAAAGTCGCCGTTTGGCATCTCGACCAGCAGCAGATTGCGAAAATCCCAGGCGTCGCGCAGGAAGGCCAGATCATCTGCGGTCTTGCCCTCGCCCTGCACTTCAGCCGCGAGGCCGAGCCACATCTGGGTCTGGCCGATGAGATCGAGCGCGGTGTTGGCAAGCGCGATATCCTCTTCGAGAACAGGCGCATGACCGCACCATTCGCTGACGCGATGGCCGAGGATCAGGGTGTTGTCCCCCATCCGCAAGAGGAATTCATAAAAGGCAGCGTCGTGCGACATCACATCGCCCCCACGTCTTCGGGAATGTCGTAAAACGATGGGTGACGGTAGACCTTGCTCTCGGAGGGTTCGTAAAGCGGACCCTTCTCGGAAGGCGAGGAGGCCGTGATCTGCGCCGCCTCGACCACCCAGATCGACACGCCTTCATTGCGGCGGGTGTAGACGTCGCGGGCGTTCTTGATCGCCATTTCAGCGTCCGGCGCATGCAGGCTGCCGACGTGACGGTGGCTGAGGCCGTGCTGGCCGCGGATGAAGATTTCCCAGAGGGGCCATTCGGTTTTCATGTTTGGTCCTTTCGGTGCTGAGGCAGGGCACGCCCGGGGCTGCAGGCGCGCGGCGCTGCCGCAGGGAATGTCAAAACGAAGCGGGCGCTTACTCCGCCGCCATCTTGCGGGCGCGTTTCTTTTCGGCGTGGGCCATCAGACCCTCGCGCACCCATTTGCCGTCGTCCCAGGCCTTGTTGCGCGCGGCCAAACGGTCGGTGTTACAGGGGCCGTTGCCTTTGATGACCTCAAAGAACTCTTCCCAATCGGGCTCGGAAAAGTCGTAGCCGCCCTTTTCCTCGTTCCATTTGAGGTTCTCGTCCGGCACCGTCAGGCCGAGGTATTCCGCCTGTGGCACGGTCTGATCGACGAACTTTTGGCGCAGCTCGTCATTGGTGTTCATCTTGATTTTCCACGCCATCGACTGCGCGGAATGCACCGAGTCTTTGTCCGAGGGGCCGAACATCATCAGCGCCGGATACCAGAAGCGGTTGAGCGCATCCTGAGCCATCGCTTTTTGCTGCGGCGTGCCCTGCGCCATCTTCATCATGATGTCAAAGCCCTGACGCTGATGAAAACTCTCTTCCTTGCACACCCGGATCATCGCACGCGAATAGGGGCCAAAGGAGGTGCGCTGCAGCGGCACCTGGTTCATGATCGCCGCGCCATCCACGAGCCAGCCGACAGCACCCATATCGGCCCATGTCAGCGTCGGATAGTTGAAGATCGACGAATACTTCATCCGCCCGTCCAAGAGCATCTCGGTCATCTCGTCACGGCTGACGCCCAGCGTTTCAGCGGCACAGTAGAGATAGAGCCCGTGGCCCGCCTCGTCTTGTACTTTGGCCAGCAGGATCGCCTTGCGTTCCAGCGTTGGTGCGCGGGTGATCCAGTTGCCCTCGGGCAGCTGGCCGACAATCTCGGAATGCGCGTGCTGGCCGATCTGGCGGATCAGCGTCTTGCGATAGCCCTCGGGCATCCAGTCTTTCGGCTCGATCTTTTCGCCCGCATCGATACGGGCCTGAAACGCGCGCTCTTCGGCGCTCATTTCCTCGGTAGATTTAACTCCCGTGCCGGTCGATTTGACCATCTGCGCGTACATGGCTGGCTCCTCCGGTGCTGGCCCAATCTTCGGCCCGTGTGACGTGGTGTGTAACCTAGCGCGCCTCAACTTGGTCGGGCGCTTGCAGGGCAATCTACGCCCGCTAATGATTCGGCTCAAGTGAAATGTAACCGAAAAATGCACGAAATGGATATTCAGTAACGCATTCGAGATGGGCCTGCATGCCATCGCGCAGAGTTGCCAAGTCCGCCGACGCTGCCGTAAGCAGGGATCACGCAACAGGAGAACGCAATGGCGGGGCAGACGGAGACACTGATTGGCGCAATCCTTGCGGACATCGACGCTGGCCGCCTCGCGCCGGGCCAAGAGATCGACGAAGCCGCCCTGGCCTCCCATCACGGCGTCTCACGCACCCCGATCCGGGAGGCCTATATCCAACTGGAGGCTACCGGCCTGATCCGCCGACTGCCGCGCAAAGGCGCAGTTCTGTTCAAACCCACGCTCGAAGAATTCCTCGCCATCCAAGAGGTGCATGCGCAACTGGAAGGGCAGGCCGCAGGGCTTGCGGCGCGACGAATTTCGCCGGATTTGCGCGCCGAACTCGAGCGAATTGCGAAGCACTGCGAAGCCCACGCCACCTCGAAGGGCGACGCAGATCCTGATGGGTATTATCAGCTCAATCTACGTTTTCATGAAACCGTGGCGCTCGGCGCGGCCAATCCGTTCCTGGTCGAGATGATCAAGACCAATGCCCGCAAGCTCATGGCCTATTATCGTGCGCGGTATCGCTATCCTGGTGCCATCGCCCAATCCGCGCTGGAGCATCGCGAGATTGCAGAGCTGATCCTCTCGCATGATCGCAATGGGGCAGAGGCTGCGATGCGCGCGCATGTGCAGTTTGATCAGGTTACGGTGATGGATCTGCTGGCCGCCCTCGGTTAGCGCTTGCGGCCTCGAAAAACCGTGCGATCGCCTCTGCGAGTGCGGGCTGATCCACCTCTTGCGCAAGGCTCTCTTGCGCCCTTGCATAGACCTCAGGTCCCATTTGCTGCCGCAGTTCTTCGGTCAGGGCGCAGATGAACGCATGAGTCATTTCCGGGTGGTGCTGGCTGGTGGCTATGTGATCGCCAATCATAAAGCCTGTGGTATGGTCCGCGCGGGACATCAGCGGTTGCGCGCCTTTGGGCAGGGTACGGACATATTCCACATGCGACCCGTAAATGGAGACCACCTCCGGCAGATCTGAAGCCCACTCCGGGCGCGCGACCAATTGATTCTCGGTGCGGCCATGCACCCAGCCGCCGGGCAGATTGTCGACCTCTCCGCCCAAAGCCAGCGCAATCGCCTGATGCCCAAAACAGGCCCCAAAAAGCGGCAGCCGCATCGCGTGCATCTGCCGGATCACATCCAAAAGCTGTGCAACCCAAGGCGCCCCTGACCGGGTGGAAGCGGGGCTTCCGGTGATCATGGCACCATCGTAAAACCCTATGTTTTCTGGGAAAACTCCATCCTTCACTGCATAGACATCGAAGCGCCACTCTGGCCGCGCCATCTGGATCAAGGCGGTGAATTTCTCACCATCTTTCGGGTGCCTGTGGGCAAAGGCGCTTTCGTCCGTGTTGGTCATTAAAATCGCAAAGCGCATGTTCAGGCTTCCCATATGCATATTTACAGTGCTTAATAGTATACATGTGAAGCAGTCCAAAGGAAGCCCCGCCATGACGATCTGGACCCCGACCGATGACGGATATGCGGATTTGTCGAGCCATGACGCCTTTGCCAATGGCGCGCCACAGAACACCTTTGCCCGGCTCCGGCGCGATGATCCGCTGCATTGGACCGAATACAGCGATGGCGAGAATTTCTGGTCGGTTACGCGCTATGACGACATCACCAAGATGAACAAGAACACAGAGGTCTTTTCCTCGGCGCGCGGCATCCGGATGGAAGATCAGACCTACGAGGAATACCTCGCGCGGCGCACTTTTCAGGAAACCGACCCGCCCGAACATTCTCAGGTGCGCATGAAGCTCCTGAAGGCGTTCTCCAAGACCACCATGGCGCAATATGAACAGGACATTCGCGACCTTTGTGCGGAGATCCTCGACGAGGCCTTGGCAAAAGGCAGCTTTGACGCCACCAAGGAGATCGCCAGGCAGTTGCCCATGCGGATGCTCGGGCGCGTCGTCGGCTTGCCGGACGCGGATCTGCCGTGGCTGGTGGAGAAGGGGGATGCGCTCATTGCGAATACTGACCCCGATTTCACCTCGCATGTGCTGGACAAAATGGACACGGATGAATTCCGCATGATGCCCTTCAACTCTCCGGCGGGCGCAGAATTATACATCTACGCCAAGGAGTTGATGGAAGCCAAAGAGAAGGCAGGTGACACCTCCGGCGTGCTCAACATGATTCTGCAGCCGGCCCGCGACGGATCGGTCATTACCGAAACCGAGTTTCGCAATTTCTTCTGCCTCTTGGTGGCTGCGGGCAACGACACCACCCGCTATTCGATCGCCGCAGGCATTCAAGCGATGTGTCATCAGCCGGAGCTTCTGGCGCAGATGCAGGCGGGCGGGGAGATCTGGGAGACGGCGGCGGATGAGATCATCCGCTGGGCGACGCCTGCGCTCTATTTCCGCCGCACGGCGACGCAGGATGTCGAGATGCATGGCAAGACCATCCGCGAAGGCGATAAGGTGCTCTATTGGTTTGCCTCTGCCAATCGCGACGACAGCTATTTTGACGACCCGTTTCGGGTGAACCTGATGCGCAATCCCAACCGGCACCTGTCTTTCGGCCAGTTCGGCCCGCATGTCTGCCTGGGCATGTGGCTCGCACGGCTTGAGGTCACGGTTCTGTTTCAGGAACTCTCCAAGCGGATCAAATCCATCGAACCCAATGGTGCCCACAAATTCCTGCGGTCGAACTTTGTCGGCGGCATCAAGGAATTGCCCGTGCGGGTAGAAGCCGCGTAGGCTCAACAGAAGACCCGTTCGGGCGGTTGCCCGGACAGCGCCCGACTCCCCCACGGGAGGGCGCTCCGCTCCCACTCGAGGTCGGCCACTGCCCTCCGTTGGGGATCTATTTCGGTCAAGACGCACGCCAAAGATGCGCAGGCCACCAACAGGAAAGGAAGCCCCATGAAAACTCGCCTGCGCGCGTTATTCTGCGACCATCTCAGTATCATGCGCGGGAAATACCTGCCGCATTCAAAGATCGGCGACGATGAAACCCGGTTCTGCCGCTCTGTGTTTGGCACCCATTATGACCGCGACCTGCTGGACGCGCCGGGGTCGATGGTCAAACAGGGCCTACCAGACATGACACTGCGCTGGCGTCACGATGACATTCGCGACAGTTGGCACGCCTCGACCAAAATCGTCCTGGGCGATCTTTATGACGACGAGGGCGAGCTGCTGACGCTTTGTCCCAGAGGAGCGTTGAAACGCGCCGTTGCGGATTGGCAGGCAAAGGGGCTTTCTCCAAAAATTGGTATCGAGCTTGAGGCTTTTGCCCTTCAGCCCGACGAATACGGGCGGCTTGTCCCCTATGATGCGCCCGGCGGAGTGGTCTACGGCACCGGGCCGTTTGCAGATCCATTAAGGTTCAATGACCGGATCTGGGCGATGGCGGATGAGATGGGCTTCTCTCTCGACATGATTACGGCGGAGTTCGACAGCCCTCAGTTTGAATATACGCTGACCTTTGACGACGCTGTAAAGGCGGTGGATGACATCGTGCTGTTTCGCTTGATGGCGCGTGAGATCGCGCTGGAGTACGGGATCGTTCTGACGTTCATGCCCAAGCCGGTCGCGCAGGCAGGGGGGTCAGGCATGCATGTGAACCTCTCGTTCACGGATGAGGCGGGGGGAAATGCGCTTTCGTCGGGGCCTCGGGGCGGGCCGGATCACATGAATGATCTCGCGCGCGGCTGCCTTGCCGGGTTTCTGCATCATCACAAGGGCTTGGCCGGTCTGATCGCGCCCACCGCCAACAGCTACATGCGTCTGCAACCGGGGAGTCTGTCGGGCTTTTGGCAGAACTGGGGCGGCGATCATCGCAATGTCACCACTCGGATCAGCTCTGAAGGCGGGGCGAAGGCGCGGCTTGAACACCGCATGGCGGATGCCTCCTCCAATCCCTATACCACGGTGGCGGCGCTCTTGCAGGCGGCGCGCCTTGGCGTGGAGCGCGGCTATACGCTGGGACCGATGGAAACCGGCGATGGGTTTGACCGCACGGACACGCGCGAAAGCACCGCAATGACGCTCAAGGGCGCGGTCGCAGATCTGGAAAAGGATACCTCCCTTGCGGAGGCGGTGGGGCCAGATCTGGTCGCCAATCATGTCTACATGAAGCAGAAAGAGGTCCGCAAAACCCGCGACCTCGAAGGCGATGCGCTACGGGACTTCTACGTGCATTTTGTCTGACCGGAATGCTAGGCCGGATTGTCTGAACGAAGACACAGATCACCGGCATCGTGCAGGCCAATGATGGCCTGCGCTTGCTTTTTCCTGCAGGGCCACGCCAGACTGGCGCGATAATCAACTCAGGCGAAACGAGCAGAACATGTCTGAAACAGAACTGGCGTCACACAAAATGGCGTCTGATGCGCCCCCGGTTGTCTCCCAAGAGATTGCGGCCACCTGCCTTGGCGTGAAGGTGCCTCAGTCCAGTTTTTTGACGGAAACCCGGATCAAGCGGATCAACGCCGCACGCTACGAGGGACAAGAAATCGCCGGCGCGCTTCATGTGGTGTGCGAGGAGGACCGCGTGCTTGAGGTCGGCGCAGGGCTCGGGATTGTCGGTGCGGTCATCGCGGTGAACGCCAAGCCTCAAAAGGTCCTGTCGTTCGAAGCAAACCCGGAATTGGTGCCCGTGATCCACGCCCTGCATGACATGAACGATCTCGGCTCGCAGGTCGAGTTGCGCAATCAGGTCCTGTTCGCGGGCGCCGAGCGGCCACAGACGATGGCGTTTCATCTGCGCAATAGCTTCCTTGGCTCCTCGCTCCTCAATGAGGCCGGACGCCCCTCGCGGGTTGTCGAGATCCCAACGGTGGATGCGGCCGAAGTCATTGCTGAGTTCAAGCCCACCGTGCTGGTGATGGACATCGAAGGCGGCGAACTGGCGCTGCTGGAGGCGCTCGATCTCTCTGCGTTTCGCGCCATCGTGATTGAATTCCACCCCGAGGCCTATGAGGTCAAAGGCATGCGGCGCTGCAAGACCATCCTGCGCGAGGCAGGCTTTGAAAAAGTCGACGATGTTTCAACCCGCACCGTTTGGACCTGTGCGCGCAAAACAGAGACCTCCTGAGCGACGCTGACCCACTGGCACAACCGCGCCGCGTTCGCGGCATCCCCGCATGACGCGCCCCCGAAGCCAATGACTTCGGGGGCGCCATGGGGTCTGGTGGCCTCCACGCTTCAATGGAACACGGAGGCGGTCGCGTTCGGAGCCCCGGGTCAGTTCACTGCCGCAAAGCCTGCGTCGAGGGCCGACAGGATCTGCGCGGCGTCCGCCTCAGTGAGCACAAGTGGCGGCGAGAGAATGATATTCGGGCCACTCACGCGCACCATGGCTCCGTTCTGATAAGCGACTTCCTGAAGGCGGTTGATGATCTTCTTGTCCACCGCCGCCTTGGTGGCCCGGTCACTGACAAGTTCCAGCGCAGACATCAAACCATGGCCTCCCCGCACGTCTCCGATCAGGTCATAGCGGGCCGCGAGATCTTGAAGACCCTCAAAAATCTGCGTCCCCCGCGCCGCGGCATTCTCTGGCACATTCAATCGTTTGGTCTCCGCGAGGCAAGCCAGCGCCGCCGCCGCACCAACAGGGTGGCCGGAATAGGTATAGCCATGCCCAATCGCGGCCTTTCCGGTGTCGTCCTTTTCAAACACCTCCACCAGCCGCTCGGAAAGCATCAGCGCCCCAAACGGGAAATAGCCGTTGGTGATCGCCTTGGCGGTACACATCATGTCAGGCTGCACGCCCCAATGGCGCGAGCCGCTCCAGGACCCGGTGCGGCCAAAGGCGGTGATGACCTCATCTGCAATCAGCAGGATCCCATGCCTGCGACAGATCTCCGCCACGCCGGGCATGAAACTCTCGTGCGGGGGTATCACGCCGCCTGCGCCTAGAATGGGCTCCATGATGAAGGCGGCAATGGTGCCCGCGCCCTGAAAGGCGATCTCATCCTCCAGCGCCGCAAGGCACAACTGCGCCAGGCGTTCCGGATCGGTCTCGTTGAACGGATTGCGATAGGTATAGGGTGCGGGGATATGGTGACAGCCCGCCAATAGCGGCTCGTAAGCGGTGCGAAAATTGGCATTGCCATTGACCGATGCCCCGCCGAAATGGGTGCCGTGATAGCCTTTCTTGAGGCTCAGGTATTTCACCCGGGCAGGCTCTCCGCGCACCTTGTGGTATTGGCGCGCCAGCCGCAGGGCGGTTTCTACCGAATCCGAACCACCGGAGGTAAAGAACGCACGGCTCAGGCCGTCGGGCGCAAAAAAGTCTCGCAGCTCTTCTGCGAGTTGGATCACCTGATCGTTGGTGGTGCCGCGAAAGATCGAATAGTAAGGCAGAACATCGAGCTGTGCGGCGATCGCGTCTTTCACGGGCTGGCAGGAAAATCCAAGATTCACATTCCAGAGCCCGCCAACCGCGTCGACCACCTCATGCCCATCCACATCCTTGATCCGCACGCCAGAGGCACCGGTCACGATGGTGGGTGGGTTGGCAAGGCTGTCGCCGGGATGCGCCATGGGATGCCAGAGGCTGCGGGCGTTATGTTCCTTGAGGAAATTGGCGTCGGGCTGATGTGCGGTCATGATCTGTCTCCTTGTCGCGGCGCGGCAGTTCAGGCCGCGATGTCGGTGGGAAATTCCGGCGGGCAGGCGCCGCCAATTCGCTCGGTGAGGCTGAGGCCCGCCGCGCGCAGGGCGGGCGGGATCGTTCGTTTCTGATCCGGCGTCATCCGCGAGGTAGGCGCAGCCACGGCCAGAGCCCCCAAAACGGCGCGATCCGGGCCAAAGATCGGCACCGCGTGCGAATGCACCTCGGCTTCGAAACCGCCGATTGATTGCGCCAGCCCCGTGCGGCGAACCTCGGCGATCTCGGCCCGGATTGCGGCGGGATCGGTCTGGGTTTGCGGCGTGCGTGCGGTCAGGGGCGCGGCGAGCACCGCGTCCACAAAGCTCGGCTCTGAATAGGCCAGCACCGCCAGCCCCGAGGCCGTGCCGTGGAAGGTCAGGACCTCCGCGTCCTCCATCATGACCTTGGTCGCATTGCGCGAAGAATAGGCATGGCTGAGTGACGCAAGCTGCTCGCCCTGAAGGAGCGACAAATGGGTGGTCTCGCCGGTGTCCTCGGAAAGCTCTCGCAGCACCCGGCGAGAGGCCGACAGAATCGGCACGCTGGCTTCGCGCAGGGCGGCGAGCCGCAAAACCTGTGGTCCAAGCCGATACGACCGTGCGCCTTCGACCTGTTCAACAAATCCCGCTTCCTGCAGTTCGCTCATCAACCGATAGACGGTAGCCTTGTTCATTCCCGACAGTCGAGTGAGGTCACTCAGGCCGATCTCCAAGCGCCCGTGATTGAAGTAAGTCAGCAAAGTCAGAGCTTTAGATACGGTTCCCATTGATGCGCTCGGTCCTGATTTGCCTGAAACTCGACCACGCGCGATCCGGTATGATCCGGTGGCTTTCATTTTTGTTGACAGATTACCGCCGCGGCTGTCAATCTAAATTCAAACCAATGGTTCATATAACAAACCAGTCCGATGAGCCAACCGAGCGGCGGAAAACGTCGCCACTTCACCAACGGCACCGCAAATGGCGATCAGGGAGACAGCCAATGACCATGACAACTGTACTCAAGGGATGTGTGGCCGCAGCCGGCCTTGCACTGACAGCGGGGGCCGCCGCTGCGGACTACCCGGAAAAGCCCGTGAACTTTATCGTGCCATGGCCGCCGGGCGATCTTGAGGACGTCTTGACCCGCATGATCGCCGAGGACTTCCAAGAGAAATACGGCGTTGCAGCGGCCGTTGTGAACAAACCCGGCGGCGGCGGCGGACCCTTTCCCGGCGCAATCGAGGTCGCCAATGCGCCGGCTGATGGCTACACCGTTGGCTCCTTTGTGATTGGCGTCCCGGTCATGGGGCACCAGATCGACATTCCACCGCTGACACCGGCCAAATTCGACCCGCTTGGCATTTTCCTGACCTATCCCTTCGTGATCGCGACCTCGGGGGATTCGCCCTATAGCTCCATGGCGGAGCTTGCTGAATACGCACAGGACAACGAGGTGGTGCTGGGCCACTTTGGCGATGTACTGACGCCGACCCAAGTAACCAAAGCCTTTGCCAAATCCGCAGGATTTGAATGGGGCGCCGATGCAGCTTTTGATGCGCTGGATTGCAATACACTGGCCTCGGGCGATGCGGATGTGATCAACACCACGCTTCAGCTGATCCTGCCCTGCCTCGACGACATCAAGGTTCTGGTCTCGATCACCGACGACCGCATCCCGCTGGTGCCGGATGCGCCTGCCATCGGAGAGCTGAACCCGGATCTCGACATTGCACTCTGGAACGGGCTTTTTGTAACCAAGGACACGCCGCAAGACGTGCGCGACAAGATCATCGAGGTGGCGCAGGAAACCGTCTTCTCTGAACGCGCGCAGGCTGTTGCTGCAGAAACGGGTGCCTTGGTCTATTGGCAGAACGCCGATGAAAGCGCGGCCCGCGTGGCCAACGATATCGAGACCATGGCACGGATTGGCGACACCCTGGAGTAACCTCCCCGACCTTCCGCCGGTGTCGTCTTTGATGGCCCGGCGGATTTTTCGGCCGGCCACATGCCTTCCTCACCCAGACCGCATTCCCAGCCAGAGACCTTTCATGCAAAGCGAACGTGAACGCAGATTCATCGGCCCGCGCCGGGGGCAGCTTCTTTTTGTTCTGTCCTTCCTGGCCTTGGCCGTACTGCTTTTGTCCCAGATCGGGACCCAAACCGCATGGGTCAGGAAGACCGACTTTTTCGCGCAGCCCCGGTTCTGGCCCGCTGTGGGCGTTGGCGGCATGGTGGTCTTTACCGCATTGCACCTGTGGAGACTGCCGTTTCGCCGCATTGACCGCAGTGATCTGCGCGAAGCTCAGCGTTGGGCTGCCGCTCTGGAGTATATGCTCTGGTTCATGGGGTATGTCGTGCTTGTGCCGCTTGCTGGCTATCTGCCGGTGACGCTGGTGTTCGTGCCGCTGCTCGCCTGGCGGATGGGCTATCGCAGCCCGCAGATGATGGCGATCAGCGCCGGGTTTGCGGTGTTCATCGTCCTCTTTTTCAAAGGTGTCCTCGCCGTGCGCATCCCCGGCGCCGCCCTTTATGAATATCTTCCCGATGCATGGCGCAGCTTTGCCATCCTCTATCTCTAAGGCCCTGTTCCAGAAAGACCCGCGCGCATGGACCTGATCCTCTCCGCCCTTGATATCCTGATGCGCTGGGACGTGGCGCTGGCGCTGCTGGCAGGCTCTGTTGGCGGGGTGCTGATCGGGGCAATCCCCGGCGTTGGCCCTGCCGTTGCCATCGCGATCCTGCTACCTGCGACCTTTTCGCTCGATCCGATCGTGGGGCTCACGGTGCTCTTGGGGATCTATGGGTCCTCCATGTATGGCGGTGCGATCCCGGCGATCCTGATCAATACGCCCGGCACTGCGGTCAACGCGCTGACGACCTATGACGGCTACCCGATGACGGCCCGCGGCGAGCCTCGGCGCGCCCTTAGCCTTGCCTATTCCGCGAGCTTCTTTGGCGGCATCTTTTCGGTGATCTGTCTGATCCTCTTTGCGCCCGTGCTGGCCAAGGTGGCGCCGCTCTTTGGCGCGCGCGAAATTTTTCTCGCAGCCCTTCTCGGACTCATTCTGGTGGTGGTCGCACACCGGGGCCAAGCCCTGATAGCCGGGGCGCTCGCGTGCCTTGGGATCTTTCTCAATACGATCGGCATGGAGCCGGTGAAATACACCCAACGCTACACCTTTGGAACGGATGCGCTGGGGTCAGGCATCAATCTCATCGTGGTGGTGCTGGGGCTTTTTGCGATCTCGCAGGCCTTTATCCTCTTGACCGACGAGGATGAGAAAATCCGCCTCACCAAGCTGCGCGGTGGCATGTTTCAAGGTCTGCGCGAGCTGGCGCGCCACCCGCGGGTGGCGTCTGTTTCGGCGGGCTTTGGCGTGGTGATGGGAATGATCCCGGGCGTGGGTGAGTTCACGGCGCAGTTCATGTCCTATACCTACGCGCAAAAGACCTCAAAACGGCCGCAGGATTTTGGCAATGGCTCCTCTGAGGGGCTGATCGCTGCCGAAACCGCCAATAACGCCGTGCCCGCTGCTGCCATGGTGCCGCTTCTCGCGCTTGGCATTCCGGGCGAGGCGCTGACAGCGATGATGCTTTCCGTCTTTTACGTCCACAACGTCGTGCCGGGGCCGGGGCTGTTCCAAAACCAGATGGATTTTGTCGTCGCGCTTTATCTGGCGCTCTTGATCCTCAATGTGCTTGTGCTTGTCTTTCTGCTGGCGGCCACCAAATCGCTGGTTCAAGTGGTGCGCATTCCCAACCGCTTCCTGGGTGTCGGCATTCTCACGCTCAGCTTTGTGGGGGTCTATTCGCTGCGCAACTCGGTCACCGATTGCTTCATGGCAGCCGGGTTTGGGCTCTTTGGCTTTATCCTCAAGCGGTTGCAGCTGCCCGCCGTACCGATCATCCTCGGCATGGTTCTGGGCGGCATCATGGAAGTGAAACTGCGCGCCGCCATGGCACGGGTAAAGACTCCCTTTGATTTCATTGATCGCCCGGTGGCGTTCATCCTGTTTTCCCTCATCTTGATCGTGCTTGCGGCGCATCTCTTTCGCATCGTGAAAGAGGCGCGCGAGCTGAAGGAGGCCGAATGGCAAACCAAGACCTCATCAACACGCTTCGGAGCACTGCTGTTGCGCCGCAGAACCTCTTTCTTGAAGGAACATGGCAAGAAGGTTCGGGCGCGCCATGCGAGACTACTTCGCCGATTGACGGATCTGTTCTGACCACATTGGCGACTGCTACGGCGAAGGATGTCGACCGCGCGGTGGTCTCGGCCCGGCGCGCTTTTGACGACGGTCGCTGGTCAGGGCTGGCCCCGGCGGCGCGCAAAAAGGTTCTGCACCGAATTGCCGACAAGATCGAGGCCGAGGCGCTGGCGCTCACGGTGCTTGGCGTGCGTGACAATGGTACCGAGTTCAATATGGCGTTGAAGGCCGAGGCCGGATCTGCTGCCGGGACTTTCCGCTACTACGCCGAGGCGCTGGACAAAGTCGCAGGCGAGGTCGCGCCCACCGCGCCGGACGTTCTGGGACTCGTGCATCGCGCGCCCGTTGGTGTCGTGGGCGCAATCGTGCCGTGGAACTTTCCGCTGATGATCGGCGCTTGGAAGCTCGCGCCCGCTCTCGCGATGGGCAATTCCGTGGTGCTGAAGCCGGCTGAGACTGCCTCGCTGTCGCTGCTACGTCTTGCTGAGATCTGCGCAGACTGCGGCCTGCCGGATGGGGTGTTGAATGTTGTGACCGGGCCGGGAGCCGTGACTGGGGCCGCCCTATCGGAGCATAAGGATGTGGACGTGATGGTCTTTACCGGCTCCGGCGCGACGGGGCGGCGCCTGCTGGAGGCCTCGGCGCGGTCCAACCTCAAGCGCTGCTATCTCGAGCTGGGAGGCAAGTCCCCCAATATCGTTTTTTCCGATGCAAAGGATCTCGATCACGTGGCCAAGGTCTCGGCGATGGGGATTTTCCGCAATTCCGGTCAGGTCTGTGTCGCAGGATCGCGCCTTTTGGTGGAGGCCTCCATCCACGATGAATTTGTGGCCCGGGTCGTGGCCCATGCACAGGCGCTTCGGGTTGGCGACCCCCTGGATATGAACACTCAGATTGGCGCCGTGAATTCAGAGACCCAGCTTGCAGCAAACCTTGCCCACGTGGAGCGTGCCGCCGCCCAAGGGGGCGAGGTGCTCTGCGGGGGCGGTCGCATCCTCTCCGAGACGGGTGGAACCTATATGGCGCCGACCGTTGTGGCGGGTGTCACGCAGGACGCGGACCTCTTTCAAAAGGAGGTGTTTGGTCCGGTGCTCTCGGTCACGGCGTTTGAGACCGAAGACGAAGCACTTCGGCTTGCCAATGCCACCGACTATGGGCTTGCAGCAGGGGTCTGGACGCAGGATCTGTCGCGCGCGCATCGCTGCGTGACCGGTATCCGCGCAGGCGTCGTGCATGTGAACACATATGGCGGGGCTGATAATACGGTGCCTTTGGGCGGGGTTGGCCAATCCGGCAATGGTCACGACAAATCCCTGCATGCGCTCGAGAAATACGTCGATCTGAAAACGGCCTGGATTCAGCTTTGAAAGGAGCGCGGCCCTGGCTCTGCCCGGGCCGCGCGGCCTCCGGCGAGGATATTTGGAAGAAGATGAAGACGGGCGCGCGACGCGCCTGAGGGGAGGATGAGATGAGCGGTGAAAAGACGATCCTTGTGGCCGGGACCTGGGATACCAAGGATGATGAGCTGTCTTATTTATCGGAAGTGATCCGGGGGCAGGGCGGTCAGGTGCTCAGCATGGATGTGAGTGTGTTGGGCGAGCCCAAACTGCCCACGGATGTCTCAAAACACGACGTTGCCGAGGCGGCGGGCAGTTCCATTCAGAGGGCGATCGACAGCGGAGATGAAAACACCGCGATGCAAATCATGGGGGCGGGCTCGGCCAGGCTTGCGCTGGATCTGTGGCGCGCGGGGCGCATCCATGGCGTGATCGTGCTCGGGGGCACCATGGGCACCGATCTTGCGCTCGACCTCTGTGCTGCGTTGCCTTTGGGGGTGCCCAAATATGTCGTCTCGACCGTGGCATTCTCGCCGTTGCTGCCACCGGAGCGCATCCCGGCGGATCTGCAGATGATCCTTTGGGCCGGGGGGCTCTATGGATTGAACGACATCTGCAAAGCATCGCTCAGTCAGGCTGCGGGTGCCGTTCTGGGCGCCGCGCGCGCGGTGGAGGCGCCCAGTTTTGAGCGCCCGATGGTGGGCATGACCTCCTTTGGAAAGACCGTGTTGCGCTACATGGTGACGCTGAAACCAGAGCTTGAGACGCGCGGATTTGATGTGGCGGTCTTTCATGCCACCGGCATGGGCGGGCGCGCCTTTGAGAGCCTTGCGGGGGAGGGCGCTTTTGCGGCGGTGATGGATTTTGCCCCTCAAGAAGTGAGCAATCATCTCTTTGGCGGCTTGTCGGCGGGCGAGGGGCGCATGACACACGCCGGGCGTGCAGGTGTGCCGCAACTGATTGCGCCGGGATGCTATGACCTTGTGGATTTTGTCGGCTGGCAGAGCGCGCCGGAGCAACTGCGCGGACGGGAGTGCCACGCCCATAACCGCTTGCTGACGTCGGCCATGCTTGATGCGCGAGAACGACAGCGCGTCGCGCAAGAGATGTGCAACAAGCTTGCCCGGGCCACAGCACCAGTCACGGTGTTCTTGCCCCGCGCGGGCTGCAACGAATGGGACCGCGCCGGCGGCGATCTGCATGATGCGGAAGGGCTTCGGGCCTTTTGCGATGAGATGCGTCGCGGTGTTCCGGAGAACGCGCAACTGCAGGAGCTCGACTGCCACATCAATGACGCCGAATTCACCAATGCGGTGCTGGCACAGTTTGATGCCTGGATCAAAGAGGGCGTGATCGTGCGCTGACGAGTGGATGCGGGTCTTGCCCCAACGCGGGCTGGACCTTTGACGGGCTTCACGTCACTGTCGCCGCGATTACGCAAGAATGATGAAGGATGCGGCGATGACGTCAGACTCTGAGGCGCAAGAGGTAGAAGTAGTCTCTGACCCCGGATGTCAGCAAATGGTGGGCTATCAAACTGAGTTCGATGCCGCCGGGACCTGTCGCGTTACGCTGGATCTTGAGGCGCGGCATCTCAATCGGCATCGGATTTTGCACGGCGGCATGGTTGCGACGCTGATGGATGTGGCCTGCGGCCATACGGCGGGACGCTATTTTGATCCCGAAGGCAACGCGTCGGTTGTGACTGTTGCGCTCAATCTGTCTTATATCGCGTCGACGTCCGCGGGGCAGGTGGTTGCCACCGCACGCAACACTGGTGGTGGGAAAAGCACGGCACATGTGATGGGAGAACTGCACGACGCCGAGGGGCAGCTTTTGGCAACAGCGACCGCGATTTTCCGACGGATCACCCCGCGCTGACCGCCACACTGATCTGCAGAGTAAGAAGGTCCGGCGCAGCCCGATCGACTGGGCGGCACCCCCGGCGGCCTAATGGCGCCGAGGGCACGCGATAGGATCAGGCGTTTGCAGCGGCGCGGATCTTGCGGATGTTTTCGCCGTAGACCTCGGGGGCCTCGACAGATCCGCCACGGAACACCGCAGAGCCTGCCACCAGGACGTCAGCACCGGCCTCGACCACAAGGGGCGCTGTGGTCGGGTCAACGCCACCGTCGATTTCAATATGTACCGGGCGGTCGCCGATCATCTCGCGCAGGCTGCGGATCTTGGCAGTCATGTCGATAAACTTTTGGCCGCCAAAGCCCGGATTCACGGTCATGACGCAAATGAGATCGGTCAAATCCAGGAGATGTGCCACCGCCTCGGCCGGCGTGCCGGGATTCAGCGCCACACCGGCCTTCATGCCAGCCGCACGGATGGCTTGCAGCGTGCGGTGGATATGCGGCCCGGCCTCGACATGCGCGGTGAGCACATCGGCGCCCGCATCCGCGTAAGCGTCGATATAGGGATCGACCGGCGCAATCATCAGATGCACGTCCATCACGGTTTTGACGTGCGGGCGGAAGGCTTTGACCGCTGCGGGGCCAAAGGTGAGGTTCGGCACAAAGTGGCCATCCATCACATCCACATGCACCCAATCCGCGCCCTGGGCTTCGATGGCCTGAATTTCCTGGCCAAAGTTGGCGAAGTCCGCGGAAAGAATGGAAGGGGCGATCTTGATGGAGCGATCAAAGGACATCAGCAGGGTTCCTTGGCACATAGAGGCAGAGACAGGATGAGTCTTGAGTTTCTGCGCGCCGTATAGCCTGTCTCAGTCTGGCTGCACAGGGTCACATTGGCCTTTGGCCTCGGGCGGAGCGGCAAAATTCTCTGATCGAACGCGAATATTGTCGCCATGGCCCTCTGAGCGCAGCGTGCCAGAGCCACGCGGCAGAAATCGAGGGCAGTTACAAAAGTTTTACAGCACCGACACAAATGATTTGAGCCAATTGCGTACATCACCGCGGAACCAAAGGGGGCCGCCAAGTGCTGCGCATCAACAAACTGACCAAGAGATTCGGCGACAAGACAGCGGTTGAGACCGCGACGCTCGACATCGACAAACCCTGCATGCTGGGCATCATCGGACGCTCGGGCGCAGGCAAATCCACCCTGCTGCGGATGATCAACCGCCTGGGCGACGCCACCGAGGGCTCGATCAGCTTTGAGGGGCGCGAAATCACCACCCTCAAGGGCAAGGACAAACGCGCCTGGCAGTCTGAATGCGCGATGATCTTTCAGCAGTTCAACCTGGTGCCGCGCATGGATGTGGTTTCCAACGTGCTGCACGGGACGCTCAATCGCCGCTCAACACTGGCGACCGTGTTCAACCTTTATCCGATGGCGGACATCCACAAGGCGATTGAGATCCTCGACCGTCTTGGCATTGCCGAGCACGCCCCCAAGCGTGCCGAAGCACTCTCGGGTGGACAGCAGCAGCGCGTGGCCATTGCCCGCGCCCTGATGCAGGACCCCAAGATCATTCTCGCGGACGAGCCGATCGCCTCGCTGGACCCGATGAATGCGCAGACCGTGATGGAGGCTCTGCGCCGCATCCACGAAGAAGACGGTCGCACCGTCATCGCAAACCTGCACACGCTGGATACTGCGCGCCGCTACTGCGACCGCGTGGTGGGCATGCGCGACGGGCGCATCGTCTTTGACGGCCTGCCCGAGCAACTCACCACCGGCGTCGCCCGCGAGATCTATGGCGCTGGCGCCGATTTCTCTGAGGCCGCGACCTCGACAGCAATCGAAACGCTGGAGCAAACCGACGCCGTCCGCACGGCAGAGGCCTACGTCTAGTCCCGACCCCTTTCATCACCCCGGGGCCGGTAGGGCCTCGGGCCAACCAAAACCGGAGTATTCCACGATGAAACACCTGATCCTTGCCGCACTGGCCTCCACCGCCCTGACCACCCCGGTCCTGGCAGATAACATCTCTGAATTCCGCATCGGCATCCTGGGCGGTGAGAACGCTCAGGACCGTCTGAACTCCAACGAGTGCCTGCGCGCCAAAACCGAAGAGCTCTTGGGCGTTGAAACCAAACTCTTTGCGCCTGCCGACTACAACGGCGTGATCCAGGGTCTGCTGGGCGGCACCATCGATATGGCCTGGCTGGGCGCTTCCGGCTACGCCAAGACCTATCTCTCCGACCCCGAAGCGGTTGAACCGGTTCTGGTCAAAGTAAACGTCGATGGCGGCTACGGCTACTACTCGGTTGGTTTTGCCCGCAAGGACAGCAACATCAACGCCCTTGAGGACGTGAAAGGCAAGGTCTTTGGTTTTGGTGATCCGAACTCCACCTCCGGCTACCTGATCCCCTCCATCGAGATCCCGCAGGCGACCGGCTCCACCATGCAGTCCGGCGACTACTTCGGTGAGGTGAAGTTCACCGGTGGTCACGAGCAGACCATCGTTGCGGTTGCAAACGGCGACATCGACGCCGGTGTGACCTGGGCCGACGGTCTGGGCAACTGGGAAGATGGCTATAACTCCGGCGCGCTGCGCAAGGCCGTGGACGCGGGACTCGTCGACATGAACGATCTGGTCCAGATCTGGCAGTCCAAGCCGATCCCCGAAGGCCCGGTTGTTCTGCGCAAAGCGCTGCCCGAGGACGTCAAAGTGAAGATGACCGCGCTGATGGCGTCGATGCCGGCAATGGACTACGACTGCTACTACTCTGTTGCAGCGGGCGACTCCAAAGGCTTCCAGCCGATCTCGCATGAAGCCTATGAGGTCATCATCGAAGCACGCAAGCTGAAGTCCAACTAAGCGTCGACACTCACCTTTGTGGGGTTCGGGCCAATGCCCGGACCCCACATGCGTGGCCCTTTTGCGCCTTCTGGTACCGCTGGCCACACCCCATGACTCAGGAAGAATTCAATGGCTGATCTGACCGCTCAGGCCCCCGGATCGGTGGCTGAGATCAAGGCGCAATACGCCGATCTCACCCGTCGCAAGCGCATCTATGGCGGGGTGCTTCTGGCCCTCTTCATCGCGCTTATGGTGGCGGGGTTTCGCACCGCCGATGACCGCAACGCAGGCTCGTTTGCAGATGGGTATCAGCGCATCTTTGACTACCCCGCCGAAGTGCTCTCTGAAGCGGTGGAGAAAATCGCCGAGCTTCCGGCCCATGTGGTGCACTTTCTGCCCGCACTGATCGAGACCTTGAATATTGCCGGGGCCTCCACGCTCATCGGTGCAATCTTCGGCACGCTTTTGTCCCTGCTTTCCACCCGGGGCATGGCGCCTTGGCCCGCGCTCATTCCACTGTTTCGCCGTATCATGGACATTTGCCGCGCGATCCCGGAAATCGTGATCGCCCTGGTGCTGATTTTCCTTTTGGGTGGTGGCCCGGTGCCAGCGATGATCGCTATCGCGATCCACACGGCGGGCGCCTTGGGCAAGCTGTTCTCCGAAGTAAATGAAAACGCCTCGCTCAAGCCTGTCGAGGGCCTCAATTCGACCGGGGCCTCCTGGGCACAACGCATGTGGCTTGGGGTGATCCCGCAGGTGGGGCCAAACTATGTGTCTTATGCGCTCCTGCGGTTTGAGATCAACATTCGCGCCTCCGCGATCCTCGGCTTCGTGGGCGCAGGCGGGATTGGCTACGAGCTCAAGAATTCGATGTCCTGGGGACAGGGCAAATATGACGAAGCTGCCGCGATCTTTATCTTGCTTTTTGTGACCATCGTGGTGGTGGACCAGATCTCTGGCACGCTGCGTGACCGTTTGACCCACGGCAACCGGAAAGGGGCCTGAGATATGACCACCCTCGTCCTCAACACCGCGCCGCTCAAAGGGCAGATGGACAAGCTGTTTTTCAAGAAACGGTTGATGAACTTCGGCATTCCGGCCCTCATCCTCGCCTATCTCACCTATGTGTTCTTTGCGTTTGACGTGCCGGGCCTGTGGGAACGTGCCTCTATGGACAATGCCCGCACGCTGGTGTCCGACACCTATAGCTACAAGACCCATGTGACCCGCGACAATCGCACAGGCGATGTGACCTACGCGGTTGAGGGGGAGCGCAAAGGCGAATACCCCGAAGGCATGAGCCCCGAATGGGTCACGCCGGGGGCAACCACGGTGATCGACCTCACAGGTGGCCATGTGGTGCGCTTTGGCCCCGAGACAATCGAATATGATATTCCGGGCTATGGTCTCGTGACCGCCACGCCCTCGCGCAGCCAAGGTGTACAGGCCGTCCTGCCCGAAGGCGACGTGCCCGAATGGATCAACCTCTCGAAGAACCGTCTGGCGATCACCACCGATGCGGGGCGTCTGACCGTGACCCGCAACCGCGCCGAGGTTTTCCGCTATTTCTATGGCTGGGAGCTGTTCTTCTTCACGCTCGACAGCCCCTATCACGGCATGGGTCCGCTAGAGCTTGTGGGGCACGCAGTGTCTGGCGAGGCAGGCGCGATCTGGAACGACTTCTGGACCAACAAGATGTGGCGGCACAGCGATGTGGCCTGGGCCATCGGTGAGACGATTCTGATGGCCTTCCTTGGCACCTTTGGTGCGGGTCTGGTGGCTCTGCCGCTGGCCTTTCTGGGGACGCGGAATTTCATGCCCGTGCGGGTCATCCGCTTTGCCACTAGGCGTGTCTTTGACTTTGTGCGCGGTGTCGACTCGCTCATCTGGACCGTTGTTCTGGCCCGTGCCTTTGGTCCTGGTCCGCTCACCGGCGCGCTTGCGATCCTGATCACGGACACCGGCACCTTCGGCAAAATCTTCTCCGAAGCCCTCGAAAACGTGGATGAAAAACAGATCGAGGGCGTGGCCTCCACCGGTGCAAAACCGGTCCAGCGCTACCGCTTTGGGGTGATCCCGCAGATTACGCCGGTTCTGCTGTCGCAGCTTTTATACTTCCTTGAATCAAACACCCGCTCGGCCACCATTATCGGTGCCATCACCGGCGGCGGGATCGGTCTCTTGCTCACACAGGCGATCATCACCCAAAAGGACTGGGAAGAGGTCTCCTATTACATCGTTCTGATCATCCTCATGGTGATGGTGATGGATTGGTTCTCGGGTTGGCTGCGCAAGCGCCTGATCCGCGGCGATGAGGGTGGTCATTGACCTCTTGGACGACCCGGATGGGTTACGAAGCAAGGTGCCTTTCACGCGGGTGAGAGGCGCCTGTGTCACAACCGCCGCCCGTTGGACGAGGTCGTTCGTTCAACACAAACTACCACAAACGTCTAGTTGTATATTCCAAAGGTGCGCAAATGCCCAAACTCTCAGCCACAGAGCCCTACGTTCACCCGGGCTGTAGTCTCACCAACAGCACCTTTGGGGCTTGGGTTGAAATCGGGGCCAATACCCGTGTCGCCAACAGCGCATTTGGCGACTACAGCTATTGCGACCGGATGTGCGACATCGCCAACGCACAGATTGGCAAATTTGCAAATATCGCAAGCTGCGTGCGGATCGGCGCGACAGATCATCCAATGGAGAAGGCCTCTCTGCACCATTTCCTCTATCGCTCGGCAAGCTACTGGGACGATGCCGAGGATGACGCGGATTGGTTTGCTCATCGCAAAAGCCGACGCGCAGAGATCGGACACGACACCTGGATTGGCCATGGCGCGTTGATCAAGCCCGAGGTCACAATCGGTCACGGCGCCGTAGTGGCCGCTGGTACAGTTGTCACAAAGGACGTGGCCCCCTACACAATCGTCGGCGGCAACACAGCAAAGCTGATCCGGCGACGCTACACAGAACCCGTTGCAGAACGGATGATCGCGCTGGCGTGGTGGGACTGGGATCACGCGACCTTGCGTGCAGCGCTCGCGGATTTTCGCGCCTTGCCCGCTGAGGCATTTCTCGAAAAATACGAATAATCGCAAACGCTTGAGTACGTGACGCGCGCCCCAGGGCGCGCGCTCTGGCTCAGTCGTCGCCAACTGTCAGCGTCACCCGGTCTCCTGCAAACCATGTGCGGCCGAACTCGATCGGCACACCGTTGAGGTCGTCCGAGATCCCGGTGGTGCGCAGGATCGGCGCGCCTTCAGACGTGCGCAGATGTAGCGCCTGGGTGGCGGTCGCGAGCTTTGCCGTTATGCGGGTTTCGCGACGGGTATAATCTTCTACGCCGCAGGCCTTGAGCGCTGCCGTGATCGAGTCATGTGACTGAAGCGCGTCGATGATGCCGGGCAGGCGGTCTGCCGGAAACAACGTCCGCGCCAGCGCAACCGGATGATCGTCCGCATAGGACAGACCTTCATAAACCACCACCGGGTCGCCCGGTTCCAGCTCCAGCACATCGGCCTCCCTTGCGTCGGCCGCAAGCGTCTCGAGACGCAGAACTTTCTTGCTTGGCACGCGCCCTGCGCGCCGGATGTTCTGGTGAAACCTGATGCGTTTTCCAACCGGGTAGTCGGTGGGTTTTGCGGCCACAAACACCCCGGCGCCGCGCCGCGCGTGGACCAGCCCCTGTTCCGACATATCCGCGAGCGCCCGCCGCACCGTGTGACGGTTGACGCCAAAGCGCTCCGCGAGCTGCGCCTCTGCCGGCAGCTTCGCCCCGCGGTCATAGCGCCCTTGCGCGATGTCATCGGTCAAGGTGATTGCAATCGACTTCCAGACCGGGGTGCGGGAAGCGGCTTTGGTCATGCTATTTCCTTCGTCATGAAAGCTTCACAAGAGAGCGGCTTGCGCGCAGCAAGGCGACTCGGGTAGTATTTGTCTAGTTGTATAGGACATGTAGACTAATCTGCCAAGAGGCGACACCAGACATGACACAAGAGAGAACGCCCGAGGACCGCAAGGCCTGGATGAGCCTGCTGGCCACCGCGCCCGAGGCTCGGCTTGCCAGCCTGTTCGAGGCCTTCGGGCATAGCCCCGAGCATGCTTTTCTACGCGCGCCCGAAACCGGCGGTGTGATGGTCCGCGGGCGCACCGGCGCAAGCGGCGCACCCTTTAACCTCGGCGAGATGACCGTCACCCGCTGCACGCTCAAACTCGTATCTGGCGAAGTGGGGCATGGCTATGTTCAGGGTCGCAGCAAGCGGCAAGCGGAGCTGGCCGCCAAACTGGACGCGATGATGCAAACAGAGGCCGCCCGAGAGCTCGAGGACAAGATCCTGACGCCCCTGCGCACGGAGCGTGACGCGGCCCGAGAGGCCCGCGCTGCCAAAGCCGCCGCGACCAAGGTGGACTTCTTTACGATGGTGCGAGGAGAGGACTGATGCCCGACACCGAGATTTATACAGGCGGTTTCGCCGATCCGGCAGTGGCCTCGGCCCATGCGTTTCGTGCCGCGATGGACGTTATGGCGCGCCCAGGCGAGATCCGCGAAATCACCGGTGGCAGCGCCCCCGAAGGCCTGAGCCCAGCCGCAGCAAGCCTGATCCTGACACTGGCAGACCCCGAGACAGGTCTGTTTCTGGCGCCGGACGTGGACAGCGCGGCCCTGCGCGGCTGGATCACCTTTCATACCGGCGCGCCGATCGTACCCGCAGCCAAGGCCGATTTTGCCGTGGGGGGCTGGGACGCGCTAATGCCGCTTGAGCAATATCGCATTGGCACTTCGGAATACCCGGACCGCTCCGCGACGCTCATTGTTGAGAGCCCCGCGTTTGAGCCCCCAAATGCCACGCTCAGGGGGCCCGGCATCAAGGAATACGCGCAGATGTATCTGCCCGATGTGGCTCTGATGCAGCGCAACGCCATGCTCTACCCGCTCGGGGTAGATGTATTTTTCACCTCCGGGTCCGAGATTGCCGCTCTGCCGCGCTCGACCCAGATTCAACCGGGGGGCTAAGCAGATGTACGTAGCCGTAAAAGGCGGTGAGCGGGCGATTGACAATGCCCATGCCTGGCTCGCCGAAGAACGCCGGGGCGATCAGAGCATCGCTGAGCTGTCCCTCGCGCAGATCCGCGAACAGCTGAAGCTGGCGGTGAACCGCGTGATGGCCGAGGGTTCGCTATATGATCCCGATCTGGCTGCACTGGCGATCAAACAGTCGCGGGGCGACTTGATCGAGGCGATCTTTTTGATGCGGGCTTATCGCACCACCTTGCCCCGGTTTGGGAATTCCAAGCCGGTGGAGACAGCCGATATGGCCTGTGATCGTCGCATCTCCGCGACCTTCAAGGATGTGCCGGGCGGGCAGGTCCTGGGGCCGACTTTTGACTACACGCACCGTTTGCTGGACTTCAAACTCGCCGCCGAAGGCGAGGTGCCCGAGGCACCTGCTGCGGAGCCGCGCCTAGAGCCGACGCCGCATGTGACGTCCTTCCTGCGCGGTGAGGATATCATCCAGACCGAAGAGGACTCTGACGCAACGCCCAAGGACATCACCCGAGAGCCGATGTCCTTTCCGGCGGATCGCGCCACCCGCTTGCAGACGCTGACCCGGGGCGATGAGGGCTTTGTGCTGGGCATGGCTTATTCCACCCAACGCGGCTACGCGCGCAACCACGCCTTTGTGGGCGAATTGCGGATCGGCACCGTTGCGGTTGAGATGGACATCCCAGAACTGGGCTTTGCCATTGAAATCGGCGAGGTGGAGCTCACGGAATGCGAGACGGTGAACCAGTTCAAAGGCTCCAAGACCGAGCCGCCACAGTTCACCCGTGGTTATGGTTTGGTGTTTGGTCAGACAGAGCGCAAGGCGATCTCCATGGCGCTGGTGGATCGCGCATTGCGCTGGAAAGAGCTGGGCGAAGACGACCTCGGCGCTGCTGCGCAGGATGAGGAATTTGTCCTCAGCCACTGCGACAACATCCAGGCGACCGGCTTCCTCGAACATATCAAACTGCCGCATTACGTGGATTTCCAGTCCGAACTGGAACTGGTGCGCAAGCTGCGCCGCGAGGCGGAGGCCGCGCGTGCCGCAGCGGAGCAAGCGCGGGAGGCGGCGGAATGAACCTGTCACACACGTTTTCAGTTTTGGTTTCTCAGCTCTTCCCACCATTTGCCACCGGGGCGGGCAGGATGCGCAGTCGATCGGTTTTCAGAACCATCAAAATCCACCCAGACCCATGTGCCATCAGGCTCTCGTTTGAGGCTGTCTCTACGACGCTTATGGCGGCGGTAATTCCAAAAAGCAAAGCCCAGAAAAAACAGTATCGACAGCCAAGTTATCAGCGAGTCGGGCATCATTCTTGTTCCTTGTCCGTCGGAGAAAACCATGTCTGACTACAACTTTGCATACCTCGACGAGCAGACCAAGCGGATGATCCGCCGGGCGATCCTCAAGGGGCTGGCCATACCCGGCTATCAGGTGCCCTTTGCCAGCCGCGAAATGCCGATGCCCTATGGCTGGGGCACCGGCGGCGTGCAGGTCTCTGCCGCGGCGCTCACACCCGATGACACCTTCAAGGTCATTGATCAGGGCGCAGATGACACCACCAACGCGGTCTCGATCCGCAAGTTCTTTGAACGCACCGCAGGTGTCGCCACCACCGAGGAAACCGAACAGGCCTCGATCATTCAGACCCGCCACCGGATCCCGGAGGCCGATCTGCGCGAGGACCAGATCCTTGTGTATCAGGTGCCGATCCCGGAACCTCTGCGCTTTTTGGAACCGCGCGAGACCGAGACCCGCAAAATGCACGCCCTTGAGGAATACGGCCTCATGCATGTGAAGCTCTATGAAGACATCAGCCAACATGGTGCCATTGCCACCTCCTACGCCTATCCGGTGAAGGTGGAAGGGCGCTACGTGATGGACCCGTCTCCCATTCCGAAATTCGACAACCCCAAGATGGAAATGGCCGCGATCCAGCTCTTTGGCGCAGGACGCGAACAACGGATCTACGCGGTTCCGCCCTACACCAAAGTGGTCTCTCTGGATTTTGAGGACTACCCGTTCGAGGCCACCAAGGCCGACCACCCCTGCGACCTCTGCGCGGCAGAGGACAGCTATCTCGACGAGGTCATCGTGGACGATCAGGGCGGGCGGATGTTCGTCTGCTCCGACACCGATTATTGCCGTTCCCGGCGCGAGGCAGGCCATGTGGGCCGGCTCGGTCAGAACGCTCCTCTCACCACCGGACCGGAGGCCGCGTGATGCATCCCCTTCTGAAAGTCAACAATATCAAAAAGATGTATGGCCATCGCATCGGCTGTACGGATGTCTCCTTTGATCTTTATCCGGGCGAAGTCATGGGCATCGTGGGCGAGTCGGGCTCCGGCAAGTCCACCTTGCTGAACTGCCTTGCAGGTCATCTGGACACCGACGGCGGCGAGGTGATCTTTGACACCCGGGATCGTGGTCCCGTCGATACGCTCACCATGTCCGAACCCGAGCGCCGTATGCTGGGGCGCACCGACTGGGCCTTTGTGCATCAGCACGCCCGCGAGGGCCTGCGCATGTCGGTCTCGGCAGGCGGTAACATTGGCGAGCGTCTGATGGCCGTGGGAGACCGTCACTATGGTAACATCCGCGACCGCGCCGTCGACTGGCTCGACCGGGTGGAGATTGACGAGAGCCGGGTAGATGATCGCCCCACGGCCTTCTCGGGCGGCATGCAGCAACGTTTGCAGATCGCGCGCAATCTGGTGACCGGCCCGCGTTTGGTGTTCATGGACGAACCCACCGGGGGCTTGGATGTCTCGGTACAGGCGCGGCTTCTGGACCTCTTGCGTGGTTTGGTGCGTGAAATGGGGCTCTCGGCGATCATCGTCACCCACGACCTCGCCGTGGTGCGCCTGCTGGCGGATCGCCTTATGGTTATGAAGTCCGGCCACGTCGTGGAAACCGGCCTCACCGATCAGGTGCTGGATGATCCGCAACACGCCTACACGCAACTTCTGGTCTCCTCCGTGTTGCAGGTGTGACCAAGGCCTCTGGCGCGCGCATGGGATCTGTGCGCGACAGGCTTCTCTTTATTTGTTGGAAAGGCTGGCTATGACCGCTTCTCAAACTCCGATGATCGACATTCAAAATGTCTCCAAGACTTTCACCCTGCACAATCAGGGCAGCGCGCTTATTCCGGTGATGGAGGGGGCAAACCTTTCCGTCAGCCCGGGCGAGTGTGTTGGGCTGGTCGGGGCCTCCGGCGCCGGGAAATCGACCCTGATGCGGCTCATCTACGGCAATTACCTTGCCGCCTCCGGCCATATTCTGATCGGTGGGCTTGATGTCGCCAATGCCGAGCCGCGCGAAATTCTGGAACTGCGCCGCAAGACACTTGGCTACGTGAGCCAGTTCCTGCGGGTGGTGCCTCGGGTCTCGACGCTTGATGTGGTCGCCGAGCCGCTCTTGTCGGTGGGCACCCCGGTTGAAAAGGCGCGCGACCGTGCGGCCTCGCTTCTGGCGCAGCTCAACATCCCCGAACGGCTCTGGACCCTGAGCCCAACGACATTTTCGGGCGGTGAACAGCAGCGCGTGAATATCGCCCGTGGCTTTGCCTATGACTATCCGGCGATGCTGCTGGATGAGCCCACCGCCAGCCTTGATGCGCAAAACCGCGCAACGGTTCTTGGCCTCATCGAGAGCGCCAAGGCGCGGGGCGCAGCCATCATCGGCATCTTTCACGACGAGGCCGCGCGCGAGCAGGTCTGCGATCGGTTTGTTGATGTGTCGGCTTTTGCACCAAAGGCTGCCGCATGAGCATGCCCGCCGACACATCCCCTGCAAAGGGGCCGGTCATCGCTGTTGTCGGTCCCTCGGGTGTCGGCAAGGACAGCCTGATGAGCGGCCTTGCGGTCGCTGATCCGCGCCTGCGCTCCATGCGCCGTGTGATTACCCGCGCGCCCGAAGCCGGTGGGGAGGACTATCACCCCGTGAGCGAGGCCGAGTTTCAGGCCTTGGTCGAGGCGGATGTCTTTGCGCTCCATTGGAATGCCCATGGGCTGCGCTACGGCATTCCGCGCGACATCGAAAAACTGCGCGAGGGCGCCACGGGCGTCCTTGTGAACCTCTCGCGCGCGGTTCTGTTGCAGGCGCAGGAGGTGTTCGACGATTTCCGCGTGATCTCTGTCACGGCCCGCCCCGAAGTGCTGGCCGCGCGTTTGGCCGGACGCGGGCGCGAGGATGCCGCCGAGGTGGAACGCCGCCTTGCCCGTGCCAGCCTTGCACTGCCCGAGGGTTTGCGTCAGGTCCATGAGGTCGACAACAGCGGCGCGCTCAGCGCCGCCATCGTCGAGGCTCAGGCAATCATTCAGGCCGAGAGGGCATAGCGTTGGATAAGGTGAAAACGCCCATCCTCCGCCTCGCCCATCAGCGCCAAGTCGTTGATCACAAAGGGCTGTGGCAAGAGCGGCACAAGGGCCTCCGCCAGATAGGCCTCGACCGCGGGCAGCTCCCGTTTTGGCAGTTTTCCGGTCAAGGTGATGTGAAAGCGGAACTGATCCAACACATAAGGGTAGCCCCATTGCAGAAGATGGGCGTCCTGCTCGGCACTGAGGCCGCCCGCGCGGCGTTTTGCAATCTCCGCATCCGGTGCCGGCGCACGAAACCCGTCAAGCTCGGTCACACAGGCTGCCGCCAGCGCGTTCAGAGCGCCCACATCGCCGATGGGACGCAGCGCCAGAAACCGGCCAAGCCGTTCTACTTGGAGGCCCTCCAGTTGGACGGGGGGCAGACGCGCGGCCAAGGCCGCACATGCGCCACGCAGGGCGCTCTCATCATGCCCGTCCGCCAGTCGCATCGGCGGCTTCAGGGTGGCGTGCAGACCGTATTTGCGCGGGGTCGTCGTGATCGTCGTCACATCCAGCGCCCCGGCACTGGGATGCGCCACCTCGCGGCCCGCCACGATGTCCCAACCGAGCCAGCTCGTTGCCCATTTGCTCCACGCCGCATCGGCGCAGGGCGCATAATAGATCGCATATCGCGTAAATGTCACATTGGCCTCCTAAGACGTGGGCCTTCTCTATCCCGAAAGATGTGAACTCCAGATGACACATGAGATGATCCTTGCCAATGCCACGCTGATCCTTGCGGGCGAGACCCGCACCGGTTGCGTAAAAATCTCAGATGGCGTGATCGCCGACATCGCCGACGGCTCTTCTGTGCCTTCCGGTGCGATGGATCTTGAGGGCGATTTCCTCAGCCCTGGCCTTGTGGAGCTGCACACCGACAACCTGGAACGCCACATCGAACCCCGACCCGGGGTTGACTGGCCCCATGCGGCGGCCCTGGTCGCCCATGACGCCGAGCTTGCCTCGACCGGCATCACGACCGTCTTTGATGCAATGCGGGTGGGTTCGATCCCGTCCGGCAAAGGACGCTATATCAAATATGCGCGCCAGCTTGCGAGCGAGATGCTGGACCTGCGCACCAAGGACATGCTGAAGATCAGTCATTTCCTGCACCTGCGCGCCGAAGTCTGCTCTGAAACGCTGGCCGAGGAGCTGGCGGAGTTCACCGCCGAGGACCGCGTGGGCCTTGTTAGCCTGATGGACCACACCCCCGGTCAGCGTCAGTTCCGCGACATTGCGAAACTCGAGCAATACGTGAAGTCCAAACGTGGCATGTCGGATGAGGAATTCATCAACCATGTGGCGCAACTGAAGGATCTGCGCGCCCGCTTTGGTGATCTCCACGAGGCAACCACCGTGGCCGAGGCCGCCCGCTTTGGCGCAGTGCTGGCCAGCCATGATGACACCACGGCAGATCAGGTGCAGACCTCGGCAGGCCATGGAATTCGGCTGGCCGAGTTCCCCACCACGGTTGAGGCCGCGCGGGCCTGCCATGCCCATGGGATCAAGGTGATGATGGGCGCGCCCAACCTCATTCGCGGTGGTTCGCACTCCGGCAATGTCGCCGCGCGAGAGCTTGCGGATCTGGAGCTTTTGGACATCGTGTCCTCGGACTATATCCCGGCCGCGCTCCTGCAGGCGGCTGTCAAACTGGGCGAGATCTGGGGTGATCTGGCGCGCGGGATGGCCACCGTGACGGCTGCGCCTGCTGCGTCGGTGGGCTTGACCGATCGCGGGGTGCTGGAGGTTGGCAAACGCGCGGACTTGATCCGCTTTCGCACCCGTGAGGGCGTGCCGATGCTGCGCGCAGTTTATTCGCGCGGCGCGCGTGTGGCCTGAGGGCGCCAGTGTCGTAAGGCGAGCGTTGATAGAGCGCGCGCTTTGCGCACCGATCTTACACGCCTGAATGGCGCCTCTGTACGCAAATATGCGCGTAAAAACGGCTTTGTTGCGTGGACCCCCAGATGTCAGCGTACGCTCTCCACGCAACGCCCACATAAAGTATCAGCCATGGTGACCTGTTGTTTCGCACGCGAAACAATCTGACAGGAGTGCTGACCTATCCGGTGTTGCAGAACGGGGAGGCTCCCGCCCCTTTATGCGTGCGGCTAAGCCGCCCCCAAAAGCGTTGGGCCTCCGCCCCAGCGCGATTTGCACAGCAAAGCGCAACCCCTCAAAGACGATGCGCATCCTATTTCCAGCGATCCATTGGACGTGGTGCGGCGTGGCGCGGATCACTCCGCGCGATAGAACATATAGCGGCCTTCGGGGATGCCTTTGGGGCCTTCGATCTCTTTGAAGCCCACAAGAGGCTGGCCAGAGACGATCACCCCGCCCGGCACCATGACGCGCGCAATCACCGGAGAGAGTTTTGCTGCTTCGGCCACGTCTTTTTCTTTGATCCCAAACCCCAGATCGTAATGCGCCAGCGCGAGCTTATGGCCACCCTCTGCCAGGCGGTCCAGCATCGGAGCCGCTTCGCCTTGCAAAAAGTTCTCTTCCGGCGGGACGCAGGACGGGTGGCATTGCAGCACGCGGTCTATGACCCAGATCCGGCGCTCCGGCATCACTTCGCGCAGGTGATCATAGGTGCGACCATTGCCAAGCCCGAGATCAAGAACATCCCCGGTGAGGAGCGAAATCTCTTGCGCGGCCCAATTTAGCCCATCGCGTTGCGCGGTCAGGCGGCGCAGCATACTGTCCAGTCGGCTCACTCAGTTGATCCTCTCGTTGAAACGCCAGGGATGGGCTGGCCCCTCAAGGAGACGGCGCAGCAGGGTGTCGCAGAACTCCCATACCTCGTCCGTATGTACAAGATGATGCGTCAGGAGACCAAGCGGTTCCGCATTATCGTGCTGACCGCTGCGCCGCGCTTGCAAATTGGCCACCAGCTTCGCAAGGATCTGAGCCTCAGGCACAAGACCGCGCCCACCTTTCCAGTCGATCGGATCAATATGGGTGTTGATCTGCACCAGACCCGATGCCGCCTGCGTGCGCTTGCGGGGTCCATAGGTGGAGATTGCAGCAAAGCCCAGCCCCGCAAGCCACGGCAACATCGCAGGCGAGATCCGGTTCCACGGTGGAACGAACATGGGCTGCAAACGCGCGCCAAACAGATGTTTCAGCCGTTCGACCCCCTGTTCGGCATCAGTCAACGCCTCGTCCACGGGGCGGGTGCTGGGAAATTCGCAGGTCTTCTTGTCGGGGTTTGCGTGGTTCACGTGCGCCCATCCGTGCACGACGGGGATCAGATGACTCGACTGTGATACATGTTGCGCCAGCGCGTCTTCTACCGCTTTCGGGATCACCGCCAGATGCACCGGAAGATCACGCCGCGTTGCCATTGCTTCAAGCCGCGTCAACGCATCGGTCGGGGTGACTGCATCATCATCGCGCCACCACAGCGGCAAACGCAGACCCGCCGCAGCCCATTGCTCCAGCTCCGCGTCCAGCGCGTCCCAGCCTTCGGTCATTCAAAATCCCCCAATTGCGCTCAAGCGCGCTGCCCCCTCAGCAGCGTTGCGGCAATCTCCACACTCTGACCCGCTCCGTCAAATTCAAAGCCGTCAAGGCTGCGTTGCGTATCCTGCATAACGCGGCGCAGCGCTGTCGCGAGACGGGCTGGCGTGAGTGTCGCCGCCGCTTCGACCTCAAAACCTGGTAACGGAGACAGGCTCTTGGCGCGCAGGGTCTGCTCCACCTCCGTGCCCGCATCAAAGGGCACGAGCACCGCTGGGGTACCCGATTGCAGCAAATCCAGTGCGGTATTGTAGCCACACATGCTCACGGAGGCGGCTGCATGGGGCAGCATCGCGCGAAAGTCAGAGCGGGCAGGCTCAAGACGTGCGGGCGAACTTGGGTCGTGCAACTCTGCGATACGCGCCGCCGCATCCGCGCCGCCGACAAGAATGCGCCAGCTATAGTCTGGCATCTCCTTGGCGGCCTCAATGGCGCAGGCATATAGTGCATCTCCGACGCTGCCACCGCCAGCGCTGACGAGGATTTCGCCTTTGCCGACCCCATCGGGATGCGGCGCTGCGGCTGGTGGGGCGACATAGCCGGTGTAATGCAGCTTGGCGGCGAGCATGTCCGAGACAGGCCAGCTGACCTCGAGCCGGGTCGCCTTGGGGTCGGAGTGAACGAGCACGCCATCGTAATAGCGCTCAATCATTGCATCGGCGTCCACGGCCTTTTGCGGCTTTGACGGCGGGGCAAGAATATCACGGATCGAGGACAGGATCAGGGGCGGGCGGGGCAGGGCCTTGGCAGCCTCAAGCAGGGCGCGGAACTCTGCCCTAAGAGCGCGGCGACCAAAGGGGTAAAGCTCCGTGATCAGAACATCGGGTTCCCGAGCCTGAACCACGGTTTCCAGCTGATGCACCCTGCGGGCAAGATAGGCCTCATCCGCGACCTCGCCCCCTTCGCCCAGCAGGCGCGTGAACGCCACCCCATCAGAGCGCAGCGGTGGCAATTGCTCGATCTGGACGCCCTCAAGGCTGAGTTGCGGCGCGGGAAACCCGCCAGAGATCACGGTAACGGCATGGCCCAGTCGCGAAAACGCCCGCCCCAATGTGAGGGCGCGCGACAGATGCCCGGTGCCCAAGAGATGCGTGACAGCAATCAGAACCTTCATGACGCGCCTTTCTCCAGCCTGACGGGCTCTGTCCATGGGTCGAGCTGATCGCCAGAGATCTCGACCACAAACAGGCGGTTGCGCTTAACCTGGAACGGGGCGGGGCCATCGAAATCCCAGCCATGCGCGCGGGCAAGGATCATCCGCATGATACCGATGTGACAGACGGCAACCGTGTCACGCGTCAGGGTTGCGATCCAGGGCGCAACCCGCGCCCAGACCTCGGCAGGGCTTTCGCCCCCAGGCGGGCGATAATCCCAGCCCCAGTGTTCAATGTCGCGAAACCCTGATTGCGGGTCTGCGCGCAAAAGCGCGCCCTGTTGACCTTCCCAATCGCCCCAATTCATCTCGATGAGCGCGGCTGCGGTTTGGGGCGCACGTCCAGCCACAAGTTCGGCGGTCTCGGCGGCGCGCTTCAGGGGGCTCGACCAGAGGTCCGCGTCTTTCCACGTGCCCGGCAGGGCCTGGGCTGCGAGCTCTTGGCGGGCGGCCGCATCGAGTGCGATGTCGCTGCGCCCCTGAATGCGACCTGCACGGTTCCAGTCTGTGTGCCCGTGGCGCAAAAGAGCAAGCCGGATCATGCGCTGTGTTCCCTAAATAGTGGCTTGAGCGCCGCCCAGAGGGTTGCGGACGCGGCGGGGCGAAGGTGGTGGCAGGCGATATGATCCCGCGCCCGCCGCCCGAGGTCTTTGCGCTCAGACGCATCCGCCAGCAGGTGCACCACACGGGCGGCAAGGGCGCGCGCGCCAGCATCTGGAGCGGGATAGTCCCCGGGCAAAAGCACATCCCGCAAGCCGGGCCTGTCTTGAGCGACCACAGGTAGACCATGAGATTGGGCCTCGAGATAGACCATCCCGAAGGCTTCGTTGACGCCGGGCCACAGGAAAAGATCTGCTGCACGATACGCGTCTGTCATGGCCTCGGGGCCGAGCTGTCCGAGAAAACGCACCCGGTCGCCAAAGGGCGCCATGAGCGCGTCGACCTCGCTGCGCGCGGGGCCGTCGCCCGCAATCAAAAGCTGCCAGTCGCCCGCGCGCTCGGTCTTTTCAAGGTGGCGCAGCGTCTCGGCAATAAGGGCATAAGACGCCAGTTTGTCGCCCGGACGCATCATGCCAGCCGCCAGCAGTGTACGGCCTGCGACGTCTGACTCTGCCCTTGCCGGAGGCAGCGCATCCTGCGGCAGAAACGGGCGCAGATGCACCAGTTGTTGATCGCCTGCGCGATCGCGCTCCAACGTCTGTCGGTCCTGGTCCGTAAGGTAGAAGATCACAGCGGCCTGATCAGCGGCCTCATGGGCCGCCTGCGCAAATGCGGCCCAAGGCCCCTTCAGGCGTTTCTTGGCGCGCGTGCTCTCGATCTGCACGTAGGGAATGCCCCGGGCCTCGGCCACGGCGGGTCCGAGCAAATCGGGGGCTTTGTAGTAATTGTGATAGGTCACCCAAGCGTCCACGGGCGGAAGCTCCTCGACCAGACGGCTGACCTCATCAGCGGCGCGCCGCTGCAATAGCTGCTGATGCGCGGGGTCGCCCAGTTTATCATAAAGCCGCAGCTCTGAGGCGAGAATCACCTCCGCACCGCCCAATTGCAAAAGCTCCATCAGGTTCTGAGCCATCGCGCGATCGCCAGAGGGCGTAGGATGAGTTGGAGCCTTCATGGGCGCATAAAAGGCGATACGGGATGCGCTCATCCAGCGTCCTTCAGCATCGCATTGAGGCGCGTGTTCAACTGCGCAATGCCCGGATCCATGCCAAACTCAGCGCGCAGACGCAGAAGCGCGGCTTCGGCCATGCGCTGCGCCTCTTCGGGCGCATGGGCCAAGCGCAGCATCGCGTCCGCCAAAGCCTCGGGTGCGTCGCTGCTGAGGAGGCCATGGGTGCCACTTTCGATGAACTCGGGAATAGCCGACACCGGGGTCGAGAGGATCGGCAGGCCTTGCGAAGCCGCCTCCATCAGCACATTGGGCAAGCCGTCGCGGTCGCCATCCGAAGCCACACGGGAAGGCAGCACAAAGAGATCAGCCGCACGCATCGCATCAATCACCTCGGGCTGATCGCAGGCGCCGCGCCATGTGATACGAGCAGAAATGCCTGCGTCTTCGGCCATGCCCTGCAACAGATCCCCAAGTCCGCCACCACCGATATGGGTCCAGTGCCAGTCAAGATCCCGAGGCAGGAGCGCAAGCGCGGCGATCAAGCGGTCAAAGCCTTTCTTCTCCACCAGCCGCCCCACCGACATCATGTGAAACGGCGCATTCGGGGTGCGCAGTACACGCGCAGGGGGGGCGGGGAACCGCGACAGATCAAGCCCGTGATAGATCAGATCCACAGGCGTGCCGTCAGAGAGCTCTTGTAGATGCTTCGCGCCAAACCCTGTGCAGGTGGCCCCAAAGGCCGCGCCATGGCTGGCTGCCGAGAGCTTTTCGCGCAACTCCCATTCGGGCGAGGTCCAGATGTCTTTTGCATGGGCCGAAAAGCTCCACGGCAGGCCGCGCATAATTGCGGCATAGCGCGCCACCGAGGCTGGCGTGTGCAGGAAATGGGCATAAAGGCCGCGCACCTCGGGCGGCAGTTCCGCCGCCAGGACACAGGCCTGACCAAAGCGGCGAATGCGGTTGTGCGTCGGGTCGCGGCGCAGATCTGCGCGCCAGACTTCGTAGGCCGCCGCGTAGCCCGGCAGCGTCTGCGCCCGAGTGCGAGCCTCGGCCACCCGAGTGGGCGCATCATAGAGATACTCCGGCAGGTAATGCACAGGCGCCTGGAGACGATCATGAAGCGGGTGCGTTTTGGTGTCCGTGGGGTGACGCAGCGACCAAATCTCAAAAGGCTGTCCCGCCGCCTCAAGAGCGACCAGTTCCTGCGCGATAAAGGTCTCGGAAAGGCGCGGCCAGCCTTTGACCAACACAGCAAGCGCGGAGCGTTTTCCAGTCATGCGCTGACCTCACGCGGGAGTTGTTGCAACAGTGCATTGACCCGTTCGGTCACATAGTCGAGTCCGTCCAGTAGCCCGTCAGAGATCGCTTTTGAAGGGTTGGGCTGGCGCTCCAGCGCGCGGATCGCACCGATCATCGCCTCGGGCGTCCAGCCATCGCGGGTTTCGTCGAGCATGGTCACGAGGCCCAGTTCCTCGGCACGGCTGGCCCGGATCCACTGCTCCAGCCGGGGCGTGGTACGCGGTACAATCACGGCCGGTTTGTCAAACGACAGCACCTCGCAGAACGTGTTGTAACCGCCCATGCAGATGACGCCCTGCGCTCCGGCAAACAGCGTCTCGATCTGGCTCTCAAAGCCCACGGCGGTGACCCGCCCGTCAAGGGCCGCGACCCGATCCTCAAATGCGGCGCGGGTGTCACCGGACAGGAACGGGCCGTAGACCAGCATCGCGCGTGGCGTGAGGCTTGGGTCGCGTTCATAGGCGGAAATCGCAAGATCCACCATCATCGCGCCATCGCCGCCACCTCCGGCGGTAATCAGAACATAAGGCTGCTCTGGGGGCTCGCCTACTTCGCCAAGATCACGGCGCAGATAGCCCGTCCAGTGCATGCGCGCCTGTGTCTCTTTGCTCAGGGGCAGGCCTGCGGTCGGATCATAGACGTCATGCAGACCGTAGATCCAGATTTCATCATAGTAGGTCTCTGCCGCCTCGAGCGCGGATTTGCGCTCCCATTCGGCGCGCAGCACTTCTGGTTCGTCCAGAACATCGCGCAAACCCAGCACAAGGCGCGCCTGGCCGCGTTCCTGCAAGAGATCAAGCGTGGGGATCAACTCGCCGCGAAATCCGGTAGGTTCCTTGTCGACCACCAGTATATCGGGCGCAAACTGCTCAGCGGTGGAACGGATGAGGCCCGCGCGCAGCTCCGTGGTCTCTTCTATGCTCATACCCATTGTGCGGCTGGCATAAGAGCCGTCAGCGCGCTTGATCACACCGGGCAGGCGCATGTGGTCCACGCGATTGGGAAAGGCAAATCGCCCCGCCACTGGCGAGCCGGTCAGGATCATCGCAGAGGCTTTGGGGTCCGCCGAAGTGATCGCCGCTGCCAGGGCGCGCGAGCGCCGCAAGTGACCAAGGCCAAACGTGTCGTGACTGTAAAACAGGATGCGGGGGCCACGGTCCGAAGGGCCGAAACGGGGAAGGGGGCTGGCACTCATGGCGCGACTCGCTTGCAGGATATGATCGGACGGGCGGGTTTCATCAGGCGCAAGCGCGGACTCGGTCGCTTGAGCACACAAGAAAAGACGGCGCAGGGCCGTATGGGGGGCGATGTGCAGCACCTCGTCTGGGTGGCGCGTTGCGTTTTGGCCATATTCCGCCCCAACGTGCTTTGAACGCGCCCGTGGCAATCTGTGGCGCGACCGATTTTCTCATGCGTATCGCGGGAATGGATATGGCTGCAGGAACACGCCAAAACAATAACCCGACCTTTGAAACACGCGTGGTATAGCTTGCGTTAAGCCATCGTGCAATCAAGCCTATGAGATCTAGGGACGATTGGCGGTGCAAAATCGAAAATCGTGGCTTGTTTGCGGCTTTTCAGCAGTCAAATCGCCCCGCGAGCGAAAAGGAAGAACACCATGTCGAGATTGACCGCTTTGCTCCGCCTGTGGCTGATCGCAGCCACGATCGGCCTGCTTGGCAGTGTGCCTGCTGACGCTCAATCGACGCTGGTGTCCCAGGGAACCTCCGAGGAAGCGCGTTCTCAGAGCGATCTTGCTGATGCGATCCGACAGGCCGCAGAGGCAGGTGTGGGCGTCGTGATCGTCGACAGCAGCGGCCGCGCGCTCAGTGGTGCCGAATTTGTGGCGCAGGCCGGGTCCGCGATGGAAGAGGAACCGGGCGTCATGGGCGGCGCCTCATCAATGATGAAGGCACAAAGCGAGCTGCGCGATTTTCGCAGCAAGCTCAACGAACGGCTGAAGTCGCTCCCCAGCTCCTATATCGAGATGGCCTACATCCTGCGCGCGACCAGCCCCGATGGCCGCATCATCACTTATGTCAAAGTGGTGCTGATTACGACCGTCCTGCTGTTGATCGGACGCTGGCTCTCGACCGAGATCTACGGCAAGCGGCTTATCAAAAGCTATGTCGTGAGCCGTATCGAGGAAAAGCCCGAAGGCTATGCCGGGAAGATGCCATTCCTGTTCATCCGGTTTGCTGCCGGTCTGGGGGGCACGCTTTTTGCAATGATCTTTGCGCTGATCGTGACGCTGCTGGTGTTTGGCCCCTCGGGGGATGTCTCGATCGAGTTCACGTCGCTTGCGGTCTATCTAACGTTTTTTGTGGCACGCACGATCTCTGATCTGTGGCGCATGGTGCTCTCGCCCTACCTCAGCCAGTATCGCATCCCGTCGCTTTCGGACAGGGATGCAAAGCGGCTCTACTTCTGGCTCTCGGGACTTGCGACCTTTGATTTTGTCGCCGTTATGGTTTCGACCTGGGTGCAGGATTTTGGTCTCAACTACAATATCTATGCGCTGACCTATTCGTTGCTGATGCTGGCCTCTTCGCTGCTGGCAATCCTGCTCGTGCTGTTCAACGCGCGGGCCATTTCCGGTGCGATCCGCCATGTGGGCGATGCACACGTGGTGGCCTGGCCAAACCGTCTGCTGTCGTGGGTCTGGGCACCCATCGTAATCCTCTACATCGCCTTTGGCTGGTTGGCTCTGACGTTTGACCTCGTGCTTGAGAACCCAAGCGCGCTGCCGCCGAATATGGGTCTCTTTGCGGTGCTGACCTCGATCCTGGTGGTCTATGGTCTGATCAACTACGTGATCGAACAATTCACCTCGCGCCGCCGGATCATCGAGACCACAGATGACACGACGCAAAGCGACGACGAAAACAGCGAAGACGCTCAAGAAAAGACCACGGCGCGCCACCCGATTGCGACCTACAAGGATCTGGCCCGTCGCGCAGCGGGCATCCTGGCCTTTCTCGTCGGTGCCGTTTCGCTGATATTCATCTGGAACCCCGAGTTTGCAATGGAGGATGCGCCCTGGCTCGATCGGGCAATCGATGTGCTGGTGATCCTCTTCATCGGATATCTGGTTTTCCATATCGCCCGGATCTGGATTGACAGCAAAATCGAAGAAGAAACGCAAGATCAGCCGGATGGCGAGTTGGGCGACGAAGGCGGGGGCAGCAGTGCCAGCCGCCTGGCCACGCTCCTGCCTCTGTTCCGTGGCGCAATTCTGGCGGTGGTTGTGGTCACGATCATTCTCATCGTGCTGATGGAGATCGGCATCAATGTGAGCCCGCTGTTTGCCGGTGCCGGTGTCGTGGGCCTGGCGGTTGGCTTTGGCTCACAGACCCTGGTGCGCGATATATTTTCGGGCGCGTTTTTCCTGATCGACGATGCCTTTCGCCGCGGCGAATACATCGACATCGGCAGTGTGAAAGGCACGGTCGAGAAGATCTCCGTGCGGTCGTTTCAGCTGCGCCATCACCTTGGGGCGCTGCACACCATTCCCTTTGGCGAAATCCAGGTGCTGACAAACTATTCGCGCGACTGGGTGATCATGAAGCTGCCGCTGCGCGTGACCTATGACACGGATGTCGAAAAGGTGCGCAAGCTGATCAAGACCCTCGGCAAGGAGTTGCTGAACGATCCGGTAATCGGTCACAACTTCATTCAGCCTCTGAAATCGCAGGGCGTGATCGAGATGCAGGATTCTGCAATGATCATCCGTGTGAAGTTCATGACAAAGCCCGGCGATCAGTGGCTGGTGCGCAAGAAGGTTTTTCAGGAAATCCGGGATCTCTTTGAACGCGAGGGTATCAAGTTTGCCCACCGCGAGGTCACCGTGCGCGTTGTGGATGACACCGGCGAAAAAGTCCCCAAGGCTAAGCGCGACGCCGCCCTTGGCGCGGCGCAGGCGGCTATCGAGGATGATCTGATGGATTCGAACGACGGCGGCGGCGATGACCGCTGATTGGACGTGGGATTGGATCGTCCAGGGTATGACCTGAGACGATCCAGAGCAATCAGACCAGATACGATAGGGTCAGGTTTGCCGCTCGTTCCATTGCGGAGGATGCGTGCCGCTTAGCTGTGCCGGCATATCCCAACCCATCTCGCAGCCGTTGATCTTCACCGCTGGGCTCAGACGCAACCCAGCCCCCCAGCCGCTCGCCTCCTCACTCGTGGCAAAGTCGCAGGGCTCGGCAGTTGAAATCTCCGGCCCTGATAGCCGTTTCGGGATCGCGACCAGCGCTTCTGCCGTTCGGGCAAGCGACAAGCGTGCAACCCCGACCGGCTCTTGCCGTGCTGCCGCCGAGAGCGCAGACAAAACCGCCGCGGCCATCAGGTAGCCGGTTGCGTGATCGAGGGCCTGCACCGGCAAGGGGGTCGGCTTTTGTGCGCCCGCCCAGTCCCGCCCCGCATCAGCGATCCCGGCGCTCATCTGAACAAGGCTGTCAAACCCGCGCCGATTTGCCCAGGGGCCAGTCCAGCCATAGGCGTTGAGAGTGACCTCGATCCGGTTGGGCGCAATCGCGTCGCGTGTAGCCAAATCCAGCCCCAGATTGTCGAGCGCGCCTGGTCTGAAGCCATGCACCAACACATCTGCCTCGGCCAGAAGTGCGCGCAGGTGGGCGCGGCCGGCCTCTGTGCGCAGATTGAGCCTTGCCATGCGTTTGCCCAGCGAGATGTCCTGCAACACGCCCGGCTCGTCCCAATCGGGCGGGTCGATCCGCAGCACCTCGGCCCCGAACCCGGCCAGCGTGCGGGTGCTGACCGGTCCGGCCAACACGCGCGTCAGATCGAGCACCCGCACCCCCATCAGAGGTCGCGCTGCGCTGGCCTCCGGGCGCGCGCGCAGCACCACGCGGCGCGGCTTGATCCAATCCACCAGAGGCTCTTGGCAGACCGCCGCGCCCTGTGGATGCGCCAGCCATTCTTCACGGCTGCGCATCGCGGCCGCGACACCGCCTGCGCCCACAACCGCTGCCTCCAGCGCGTCGCCCTGCCAGGTCAGCACCGCCTTGGCGACGCCTTCGCGATCCGCATTACAGCCGAGCACCGACAGGGCCGCCGCGCGGTGATGCGGCAGGTTGGTGTGCAGGCGGATCCAACCATCTGCGCAGGGATAATCCCCCGCGATCGGATCCCAAAGCGAAGGCATCTCCCAACCCACGGGGCGAAAGGAATAGCCAAACCAGAGCGAGGCAAGGCGCTGGTCCACCGTGACGTCGGGCGCGCTGGGGGCCAACCCCAGCACCTCGATCAGCCTTGCCATTTCCAATCCAACCGCGCCGAGGCAGGCGTTGGCAAGCTCCGAGACCGCATAGACGCTTGGACGCTGGCCCTCGCCTACGACGTGATAGGCGTCCGGAGGGGGCAGGGCGTCAAACATACTCATTGCTGATAGGGATCCAGACTATCGCGCAGACCGTCGCCCAGAAAGTTGAACGCCAGAACGACCACGATGATCGGCAGCATTGGGATCGCGGTCCAGGGGTAGATCTCGATATTGGCAAGGTTCTGCGCGTCATTGAGCATCACCCCCCAGCTCACTGCCGGGGCGCGCAGACCGAGCCCAAGGAACGAGAGCGCCGTCTCTCCCAAGATCATCGCCGGGATCGACAATGTGGCCGAGGCGATAAGATGGCTCATGAAGTTGGGCAGCAGGTGTTTCTTGATCACGCGCCCTGAAGATGCGCCCATCATTTCGGCGGCGCGGACGTATTCCTCTTCGCGCAGGCTCAGGAACTTGGCCCTGACGGAACGCGCAAGACCCGGCCAGTCGAGGATGCCGAGGATGATGGAAATGATGAAAAACACTGCCACCGGCGACCATGTGGAAGGGACCGCCGCTGAAAGCGCCAGCCAGAGCGGCAGCTCGGGCAGGCTGCGCAGGATTTCAATAGCGCGGTTGATGACCCAGTCGATCTTGCCGCCGAAATACCCCGCAACAGAGCCGAAAAAGATCCCCAGAACAAAAGACACCGTGATGCCGATCAGACCCACGGTCAGCGAGAGCTGCGCGCCAAAGAGAATGCGGCTGAAGATGTCACGTCCCAGGCGATCTGACCCCCAGAGAAACAATGTCGCCCCTTCGGGCGCGCAAAAGAGATGGGTGTTGGCAGGGATCAGACCCGCCAGTCGATATTCGGCTCCCTCGCAAAAGAAACGGATCTGTTGCGGGTTGTCGTAATCAGGCTTCACCACCCATTGAAAGGTCTCAAGATCGGCCTCTGAGGTCAGCGGATAGATAAACGGGCCCAGAAATTCGCCCTCGTGAAAGAAGTTCACGGACTGCGGTGGCGAATAGAGATGCTCGGCGTTGCGCTCGTTGGGGCCATAGGGCGCGATGAAGCCTACAAACGGCAGCATCACATAGCAAAACAGCAGGAATATGCCCGAGATCAACCCCAGGCGGTGGGTCTTGAACTTGCGCCAGATCAGCACCCAGTTCGGCGCGTCGAGATCCTTGCGCTCCAGTTCGCGGATCGAGGCCTGCGGGTCATAGGGCGCATCATCGACAAAACGACCGTCGGGGTGTTTTTCGCTCATGATTTGCGCCCCTCATAGCGGATGCGCGGATCAAGCAGCACCAAGAGCACGTCAGAGATCATGGTGCCGATCAGCGTCAAGAGCGCGACAAACATCAAAACGAATCCCGACAGGAACATGTCCTGCGACTTGAGCGCCTGCAGCAGGACCGGCCCGATGGTTTGCAGGCCCAGCACGACCGAGACCAGAACCGAGCCGGAGACCATTGCCGGGAGCAGATTGCCGATGTCGGCCACAAAGGGGTTAAACGCCACCCGCAGCGGATATTTTGCCAACATTCGAGACGGGCGCATACCCTTGGCCACAGCGGTTTCCACATAGGGTTTGCCCAGCTCGTCCAGCATGTTGGCACGCAGGCGCTGCATCATCGCGGAGGCTCCCGAGGTGCCGATCACAAAGGTGGGCACGATCAGGTGAATGAGGATGGATTTGACCTTTTCCCAAGACATCGGCTCGCCCTCAAACTCTGGCGCCATCAGGCCGCCGATAGGCAGGTTGAGGTATTGATGCCCATAGTAAAACAGGATCAGGGCAAGCAGAAAATTCGGCGTGGCAAGCCCCAAATAGCCAATAAAAGCTGCTGTATAATCGATCATCGTGCGCGACTTGGCGGCGGCCAGAACGCCAAGGGGCAGGGCGACGATATAGACAAACAGCACCGCTGCGAGGTTCACCAGAACCGTGAGCCAAAGGCTGTCGCCCACGATCTCTGCCACGGGGCGGTCAAATTCAAAGGACCAGCCAAAATTGCCCTGCAGCATGCCGGAAAACCCGTGAGGGCCGGGCCAGAAGCCCATCCAGATCAGATATTGCTCCGCGAGGGAGCGGTCGAGCGCATATTCCTTGCGCAGGAACTCAGCCTTGGCGACACCGGCCTCCTGACCCGTGGCGCGCAGCTCTGCAATCTGGTTCGACAGGAAGTCGCCAGGCGGCAAGTTGATGATCCAGAAGATCAGCACCGACACCAGTAGGAGTGTCAGCAGCATGGTGCCAAAGCGATAGAGCGCGTAGCGCAGAATTTCCATCAGCCTTCGCCATCCTCAAAGTAGAATTCATCCATCCGGTGCACGCCAAAATGTGCGCCGGGATCCCAGGCCCAGATCGCCGTCTTGGGCACATTGCGCAGACGGTTTGAGACCACAACGGGCTGCGGCGCGGCTGCCACCAGGCCAATTGCAAAGACATTTTCGGCGTGAATTTCAAGCATCTCATGCCAGGCTTCGGCCCGTTTGTTGGCATCTGGTGCCTTGTTCCAGTCGTCCAGAAGCTCCATCAGACGCTGCGCCGGTGCCATATCTGGCGCTTCGCCCACCGCGCCGCTGGTTTGATAATACTGACCCCATTTGGGCCAGGACAAAAACACCTGATCCGTGGGCGCAAGATAGGCCGGGGAGGTGTAGCTCTGCGGGAGACCATTGTCCCAGCCGTACCAGACCGAGGCCATGGTGGTGCCCGAGAACACGCGATTGCGCAGGATGTCGCGATCGAGCGGGCGCATCACCAGCTTCACACCCACATCGCGCCAGTCATCTGTGATGATCTGCAGCGCATTTTCTACCTCTTGCCGCTCGCCTGCGGTTTCCACCACCAATTCCATCGGGCGCCCGTCGGGCAGGCGGCGGATGCCGTAGCCGTCGCGTTCGGTGAGGCCCGCCTCATCCAGCAGCGTGTTGGCCAGATCGGGATCATATTGTGCCCACGCGTCCCGCAACTCTTGCTCAAAGAAAGGGCTTTTCTCCAGAACCGTCATCGCGCCGGGCTTTGCCAGCTTGAAATAGAGCGATTTATTGATGGCTGGGCGGTTGATCGCCACTGAAAGGGCGCGGCGCACACGCACATCGCGCAGGGTCGCGCGCCAGACTTCATCCGCCGCGTTCAGGTTCGGATAAATCGCAATCTGCGAGGCAGTGCCCGAGGACCAGAGCTCGGTGCGATAGTCACCATTTGCCTCGCCTTTGCGCAAGATCGGAATGTCTCTGAAATCAAGCCCACGTGCCTGCAGGTCGGCCTCGCCCGCGTTGGATTTTGCCGCGACCAACCCGCCCGACACAATCTCCATTTCGACCGTGTCGATATACGGGAGCTGCACGCCGTTCTCATCGATGCGATGATAGTACGGATTGCGCACAAATTGATGGCGGATCTTCTTGCCTGCGGTGGCGTTGATCCAAGGCTGTAGCGTCGGCAGGTCAGGATTGTCGAACTTGTCCATATTGTCGCGCTTGTTGTGCAGCGCGGCCCAGCTCTTGACGCGGGCGTAGTCGATTTCCTCTTCCAAGGCTTCGGGGTCGGCAAAGTCCTTGTGGAACTGTTTCAGATAGGCGGAGGGACGGTAGATGAAGGGTGGCACCGCTTGCGCCAGCACCTGAAGGAAGCTGGGGTTGGGGGTGCTCCACTCAAAAACCACAGTGGTGTCATCCGGAAAAGTGACCTCCGGCAACTCCCCCTCGACGCGCACAAAATCCGGCGGGCCGGTGGGATTGAGCTCGCGGTTGTTGGCAATGTGTGTCCACCAGTATTCGAAATCCGCCGAGGTGAAAGGATCGCCAGAGGACCATTTATGCCCCTCGCGCAGGTGCAGGGTGAATTTGCGATCGCCCTCGCTTTCAAAGCTTTGTAGCACATCGGGCACGAGCTCGTAGTTCTCGTTGTATCCCACAAGGCGCGCATAGCCGTAGACAACCATCTGGCGGATGTCCTTGGAGCGCGTGACCATCGTATTGAGCGTGCCGCCGGGAATGCCCGGACTGCGCCCCTTGGCGGCGAGGTTCACCACAAGCGGCTCTGCGGGGATGCGTTCAGCGGCGGGTGGCAGATCGCCTGCGGTGACCTCATGGCTCCAGAAGGCGCTTTCTTGCACGGTGGGCTGAGCAACCGCCGCAAGCGGCAGCAGCAGAAAGGCAAGGGCACTGGTGAAGGAAAGCAGGGGACGGGCGTTAGACATGACAGCGTACCTTATGTCCGGGATCCAGTGGCACCAACGGCGGGGCATTCTCTCCGGCAAAGCGGAAGGCCTCCGGCCAGCTTTCGGGCGCGCCTGCGCCCTGTGCCACAAGTTTGAGATTGATGGGGCGATCCACATCGGGGACCGGCTGGGCAGCAATAAGTGCCTTGGTGTAGGGGTGTTTGGGGTTGTGAAACAGCACTTCGGGCGGGCCCTGTTCCACAATGAGGCCACGCCGCATCACCGCGACCTCATCGGCGATCCGGGCCACCACCGCAAGGTCGTGGCTGATAAAGAGATAGGAAAGCTGGCGCGCGTCGCGGATTTCTTCCAGCAGGGTCAGGATCTGTTCCTGCACCGAGACATCCAGCGCCGAGGTCGGCTCGTCACATACCAGAAGAGCCGGGTCGAGCATCAGCGCTCGGGCTATAGAGAGGCGCTGGCGCTGACCGCCGGAAAACGCATGCGGATACCGGCTGAGCATATCGCCGGGCAGCCCAACAAGGCGCAGCATCTCGGCTGCACGGGCCTTGTGATCGGCGCGCGCGCCGATGCCGTGGATTTCGAGCGGCTCTGCCAGCGTGTCAAAGATCCGCTGGCGCGGACTGAGCGAGGAATAGGGGTCTTGAAACACCATCTGCGCCTGCCGCTGGAACGCGCGGCGAGCGTCGCGATCCATATCATGCACCTCAAGTGCCTCTGCCCCCGCGGCGTGGCGAAAGAGCACCTCGCCGCCCGCATCCACCGTTTCTGCGCCAAGCGCAATGCGTGCAGCGGTGGTCTTGCCAGAACCGCTTTCGCCAACAATTGCCAAGGTCTTGCCCCGCGGCAGGCGCAGATCAACGCTGTCACAGGCCCGCACAAGGGTCGGTTTGCTCCAGCTTTTGCCCGAGCGCATGGTAAAGGTCTTGGTGACATTGCGCAGCTCAAGGATCAGATCCTGCTGCTCCTGTGGCGCTGGGGAAATCGCCGGCGGGATCTTGGGCGCCGCCTCAAAGAGATCCTTGGTGTAGGGATGGGCGGGCGCGCGCAGGATAGGTTCGGCTGGGCCTGCCTCCATGACACGACCCTTGTGCATCACCACCACCTGCTCGGCCATATTGGCCACCACGCCAAGATCATGGGTGACGAGGACCATGGCCATGCCGGTCTCGCGCTGCAGATCCTTCATCAGCCCCAGAACCTGTGCCTGAGTGGTCACATCAAGCGCAGTTGTGGGTTCATCCGCGATCAGCAGATCCGGCTTGGCAACCATGGCCATGGCGATCATTGCGCGCTGGCGCATGCCGCCCGAAAGCTCGAACGGATAGGAGCGCCAGGTGCGCTCGGGATCGGGGAACCCGACGCGCTCGAAACACTCCAGCACCTCGCGTTTGGCCGCTTCTTCAGAGACGCTTCTGTGAAGATGAATGATCTCCACCACCTGATTGCCGATCCGATGCAGCGGAGACAAAGAGCGCATAGGCTCCTGAAAGATCATCGCAATGCGGTTTCCGCGCACATCATGGCGCATTTGCTGCTCGCTGATGCGGGCCAGATCCAGCTCATCCTGGTCGCCGCGCAGGATCATGCGACCAGAGTGCAGGCGTGCAGTGCGCGGCAGAATGCGCAGCACCGCGCGGCAGCTGATGGTCTTACCAGAGCCACTTTCACCGACCAGCGCCAGTGTTTCACCCGGATTCACTTCGAAATTCACGTTCTGCACCACAGGTGCATCGCGACCAAAGCCAATGCTGAGATTTTCGACCGACAAAAGGGGGCGCATGTCAGATGGCCCAGCCACGTCGTCGCTGCGCAGGTATGAAGATGAGAGTTCTCCCTGATTTTTGCCTTACCTTCGCGCGGTCAGGCCCTTGTAGTCAAATGCCATTTGACCGCGATACCCCGTGATCGGGAAATTGTGTTCCTTCAGTCATTGTTTGGCGTAGCCCGCGGCGTTTGAGGCGCTCATAGAGCGGGCATGCAACAGCCATGCGACAGCATCCATTACTGCACTGGCAGGACCAAGAAGTCGCGCGCACTACCTACTGCTTCTGCGCCGCGCATCGAAGAGGTTGCGTCCCGGCACTGGCAGGGTGGCTTGATCTGGCCGGACGCACAAGGCACTGTGCTGGGATTGCGCCCCTGAGAGGGCGGCCCAGAACCCGAGACATCAATGCCACCAAAGCCCGTGTTACATCGTGACAACCCCGATGCCGAACCCTTGATTGGCAATATCAAAGTGACGCGTGAGGACTGGCTCAAGATGGGGCTGGACGTGCTGATCCGTGATGGCGAGGAGCGGGTGAAAGTCCTTGCCTTGGCGGAGGCAATGGGAGTCTCACGCTCGTCGTTTTATTGGTATTTCAAGTCTCGCCAGGACCTGTTGGACGCTTTGCTCACGTGCTGGGAAGAGACCAACACGGCGGGGTTGATCCGTCAGGCCAACGCGCCTGCGGAACGGATCACAGGCGCGGTGCTCAATGTGTTTCGCTGCATCGCAAACCCCAACCTCTTTGACACCGCGCTCGACTTTGCCATTCGCGATTGGGCCCGTCGCTCGGAACCGGTGCGGGCGCGGATGCGGGCGGGGGACGATGCGCGTGTTGCGGCCCTGACGATGATGTTTGCGCGCTATGGCTGCGCGGAAATGGAGGCGATCACGCGGGCTAAGGTGCTGTATTACATGCAACTTGGCTATGACATGGCTGAGCCAGAAGAAAGCTATGCGTACCGTCTGTCGATGACACCGGAGTATCTCAAGGTCTTTACCGGGCAGACCCCGACCGAGGCGGAGCTGCGGGAGTTCGAAGACTACAGCCGCCAATTCTGGCGCGATGTATCACCATGAGTCTTGCCACGCCCCCGAAATATGACGCGCCTCGCCCCGCCTGTTGACGAGATAAGGCGCGGCTCCTACCCGAGGTTTACCGATAAGCGCCAGTCCTCAGGTCAGACGCAGAGCATCGACCTCCTGTTTGACTTTTTGCGCTGCCGCCTCGCGCACGGGGCCGTAGCCGCGAATGTCCATCGGCGCTTTTAGAATTGTGTCCAGCATATCCGGAGCAAGCGCCGTGGGATGGGAGATGATGTCCTCCAGCATATTCTGGAACCAATCCCGAAGTTCGCGGTGCATACGCGCCTCAGAGTGATAGCCGAACGGGTTGAAGGGTGTCTCTCTCAGGGCTTTCCCCTTGGAGAGAAGCGACAGAACCGGCGTCATCCATTGACCGAAGGCACGTTTGGCGGGACGGCCACGGGCATCCGTTTTGATGTTCAAGAGCGGTGGCGCCAAGTGGTAGTTGACCTTGAAGTCACCCGCAAAGGTGCGGTCGAGTTCATCGCGAAAGCTCTTGCCGCTCATCAGGCGCGCCACCTCGAATTCATCCTTGTAGGCCATCAGCTTGAAGAGGCTGCGGGCCGCCGACGCGGTGAGCCGATCTGCGTGGTTCGCGGGAAGTGCACGGTGCAGGCGCTGCAGGAGGTCCGAATAGATCCCGGCATAGTCCTCGTTCTGATAAGCGGTGAGGAACGAGACGCGACGCTTGATCAGGTCCTGAAGCGTCTCTTCTGTCGCTTCAGTTTCGCTGTAGTGCGCGGCGAGGCGCTCTGGCGCGGCGGCCATCGCACGCCCGATGGCGAAGGCGAGTTGGTTTTTCTCAATTGCAACGCCATTGAGGACGATCGCCTGCTGTAGTGCGGTGAGGCTGACGGGGACAAGCCCCTGCTGCCAAGAGAATCCAAGCATGATGACATTCGCCAGAACCGCATCGCCAAGCAGCGTCTCGGCGATCGCATTGGCGTTCAGAGCCGTGACATTTCCTGCGCCCACCACCGAGGCCACAGCCCGGGCGCGGGCCGGAATGTCGAGCGACGCATCGCGGCGCAAAACGATGTCGCCGGTGGGCATTTCCGCAAGGTTCAGCGCCACGCGGCTGCCCTCGCGATAATGTGCCGAGGCTTTTGGGGCGGAGGAGACCACCGCGTCGCAGGCGATGACCGCATCGGCGGCACAAAGATCTGTGCGCACCTGATGGACCTCCTCGGGCGATTTGGCGAGGCGGATATAGCTCAGGACGGTGCCGAATTTCTGCGCAAAGCCGGTAAAGTCCAGCACCGATGATCCTTTGCCCTCAAGGTGGGCCGCCATGGTGATCAGCGCCCCAACGGTGACAACCCCCGTGCCGCCGACACCCGTCACCAAGAGATCAAAGGGTTTGCCAAGAGCGGGCAGGTCGGGTGCCGGCAAATCCACCGTGAGCGCTGCCGGGTCCAGATCCTTCAATTCCCGTTTCCGCCGGGTTGCGCCCTCTACCGTCACAAAGCTGGGACAAAAGCCGTTGAGGCAGGAAAAGTCCTTGTTGCAGCTGGAGAGGTTGATCTTGCGCTTGCGGCCAAAGGGCGTCTCTTTGGGTTCGACGCTGAGGCAGTTGCTCTCGACAGAGCAATCCCCACAGCCTTCGCAGACCAGGTCGTTGATATAGGCAAAGCGCTTGGGGTCTTCCATCTTGCCGCGTTTGCGGCGGCGGCGTTTCTCCGTGGCGCAGGTCTGTTCGTATATCAGGAGGGTGACGCCCTTGATTTCGCGTAGCTCGCGCTGGACCAGATCGAGGTCGGCGCGATCGTGAAAAGACGTGCCCGCCGGGAAGTCGCTGCGGGTGAATTTCCCGATATCATCAGAGATCAGCGCGATGCGCTCCACGCCTTCGGCGCGACCGGCCTGCGCGATGCCCGCAACAGAAACCGGCCCGTCCACGGGTTGACCGCCAGTCATGGCCACTGCGTCATTATAGAGCACCTTGAAGGTGATATTCGCCCCTGAGGCCACCGCCTGACGGATCGCGAGCGAGCCGGAGTGATACCATGTGCCTTCGCCAAGGTTCTGGAACACATGTTTGCCGCCGTTGTATTTCGACGCGACCACATGCGGCACGCCTTCGCCGCCCATCTGCGCATAGCCTGCGGTGTTGCGGCCCATCCACGAGGCCATGACGTGACAGCCGATCCCGGAGTTGGCGGTGGAGCCTTCGGGGACTTTGGTCGAGGTGTTGTGCGGACAACCCGAGCAGAAATAGGGCGTGCGCGTGGCGCCGGGGATATTGAGCAGGTTGGGCGGCTGCTCGGTCAGGGCGCGGGCCTTGTCGCGCAGCTTCAGCTCTGGGAAGAAACGATCAAGACGCTCTGCCACCACCGGCACCAGCATAAGGGGGCTCAACTCGCCCACCCATGGGATCAGCGGCTCGCCCGCGGCGTGGTATTTGCCGACCATTTTCTTGGGCTTGTCACCGGGCCAGTCGTAGAAATACTCCTTGAATTGGCTCTCGATGATGCCGCGTTTTTCCTCGATCACCAGCACCTCTTCTTTGCCCTTCACAAAGCGCAGCGCCTCGGCGCGGGCGAGGGGCCAGACCATGCCAACCTTGTAGATGTCGATGCCCAAACGGCGGCAAGTGTCCTCGTCCAGATCCAGTAGACGCAGCGCCTCCATCAGGTCGAGATGGCCCTTGCCGGTGGTGACGATGCCAAAGCGGGCCTCTGGCAGATCATAGATGCGCCGGTCGATCGGGTTGGCCTCGGCAAAGGCCCGCACGGCCTGAAGTTTAGCGCGAATACGGGTCTCGATCTCGGGGCTTGGAAGGTCAGAAGACCGGATGTGCAGCCCGCCGGGATAGTCCGGCAATTCAGGCCGGATAAAGTCACGATCCTCGGGCAGTTCGACCGAACGGCCGCTTTCCACGGTTTCGGACACCGCCTTGAAGCCGACCCAAGTGCCGGAATAGCGCGAAAGCGCGATGCCATATTCACCGAAGGACAGGAACTCGCCCACATCGGCCGGGTTCAGCACCGGCATGAACCACGACATGAAGGCCACATCAGATTGATGCGGCATCGACGAGGACACGCAGCCATGATCGTCGCCAGCGACGACCAACACGCCGCCCTTGGCAGAGGAGCCATAGGCATTGCCATGTTTCAGCGCATCGCCAGAGCGGTCCACGCCGGGCCCCTTGCCGTACCACATGGAAAACACGCCCTCGACCTCGCAATCGGGATCCAGAACAGCTTGCTGCGCGCCCAGAACCGCCGTTGCGCCGAGGTCTTCGTTGACGGCAGGCATGAAGGTGATTCCAGCCTCCTCCATGCGGGCACGGGCGCGCCAGAATTCAAGATCCACGCCGCCCAGCGGAGAGCCGCGATAGCCAGAGACAAAGCCTGCGGTATTCAACCCCGCCGCACGGTCCCGCCGGGCCTGATCCAGCATGATCCGCGCCAGAGCCTGCGTGCCTGTGAGAAACACCCGCCCCTTGGTGCGGGCATAGCGATCCTCAAGCTGGTAAGTCTCAAAGGCGTGGGACAGCTCGGTCATGTTGGCTCCAGTCTGGCTATCGGGCGAGAAGTTGGTTGGCGCCGAAAGGATAAACCCAGATGCATGAAAAAACTTGCCAGATTGCGCGCAAAACTCCACACATCAGGATAAACAATCCGCCAAGCAGCCACACTTCGAAAGGGTTTTGCAAATATGAGACTCGATGATCGAGACCGGCGTATCCTGACCTTGCTGCAAGAAGACAGCCGCATGTCCAATGCCGATCTGGCCGAAGCCGTCGGCATGTCAGCCTCGGCCCTGTGGCGACGCGTGCGCAGTCTCGAGGAGGCAGGGGTTATCAAACGCTATGGCGCAGTGGTGGTGCCGCAAGCAATGGGGCTCAATTTCGAGGCGCTGGTTCAGGTAAATCTGACCCGCCATGCGCCTGAGCACCTGCAGGAATTCATCCGTGCCGTCGAGGGCAATCCGCATGTGGTGGAATGTTATGCAACCACGGGGCAGGCGGACTACCACCTGCGGATTCTCGCGCCCGACCTTGAGGCCTATAATCAGTTTCTGGAACAGTTCCTGTTCCAATTGGCGGGGGTTGCAAGCGCGCAGACCCATGTGATCTTGAAAACCGTCAAACGCGATACCCCGGTGGTGCCCTGACGGAGCTTCAATCTTGGCGCAGGCAGCGCGATTCCGGGTTGCGAGCCCGTAATGTTCACTTTATGTTCTGATTCACTTCAAGAGATCAGGATTGGACAAATGCCCAGATTAGCGGTGATTTTGACACAGGGATTTGCGGATTGGGAATACGGGGTGCTGTGCGGGCTGGGCCGGGCCTATTTTGGCCTTGATGTCCGCTTTGTGACGCCAGTGCCGGGAGATGTGATCTCCATGGGTGGTCTGGTGGCGCGGGTGTCCGACGGGTTTGAGCTGCTCGATTCTTGGGAGCCCGATGCAGTGGTGGTCATTGGCGGCACACTTTGGGAGCACCCAGACGCACCGGACCTCTCCGGCCTGCTCGAAGGTGCTCAGGCCCGCGGTGCGGTACTGGCCGGCATATGTGGCGGCACATTGGCGCTGGCGCGGGCCGGGGTACTCAATACGCTGCGCCATACCTCAAATGATGCAAGCTTCCTCGGCCTGCATGCGGCGGGCTATGCGGGTGCTGCACTATATGTGGATCAGCCCAAAGCGGTGCGTGACGGAAAAGTCGTGACAGCAGCAGGCACCGCCCCGGTGAGCTTTGCTGCAGAGATCATGACAGCGCTTGATGTGCCCCTTGAGACGGTTCAGCAACTGAAGTCCATGTTGGGCGCTGAACACATTGGCACGCAAGCCCGAAGCGTCTGACGTCCTCGCCGCGCGAAAGCGCGGCGCCGGGTCCAACTGTGGAGGAGCATCTTAATGCCCCGAGACGGGCGGGAGCACCCCCGGGCCTCGGAGCGTCGCATCCGCAGACAGGCGTAAAGGGGGCCTTAGAGGCAGACCGCGGCCCAGGCGGCGGTCATGCCGACATAGGTCAGATGGTGCAGCAGTTGATCGGTTCCCATCGCACGCCAGAAGGCACCCTGGGTGGGATCGAGCTTGTTGCACTCCGTGTGATGCGCCTTCCAGAAGTCGATATTGAAATGGATAAACCACTCCACTGCGCAGATCAGCGCGATGAACCAGGCCGGGCTGCCCATGACAAACAGGACCACCACCGAAGCCAATGCATGCACCCCCGCATGCTGGGCGCGTCCGGGATGAAAATACTGGCACCTGCCCGACAGCATCTTCTTGGTCTGCAAGTAGAAGTCCGCAAACATATGTTTGACTTCAAACAGGCAGATCAGCAGCAGGACTGTACCGACATGTTCTGGCAAGGCAGGCTTCCTCTGGCAGTGGCGTCAAGCAGTGGCGTAAATATCCGTCGGACATTACGGTGTTTTACCCGTATCGCAAATACGGCATTCAACTGTCTGTGACTTAGCTCACAGACCGCGACGCGCCATCTTTTTAGACAGATGCAGAGTTTGCATGCTGCATCATTGCCTGAAGAGGACAAACCGCGCTACCCATGTCAAAACCCTTCTGTCATCGTTCGATGACAGAGATCTCACCCTGACGCTCGAACCGCGGAGCCGCCCCATAGAACGCTCGCTATTCCAATTCATCTGGAAATACTCCAAGCGCGACCAGTTGGTTTTGCTGGTTGTGACCGCTTGCCTGTTTCCCCTGCTTTATCTGACCCTTGAGCTGCCCAAGCGCATCATCAACGACGCGATCGGGGCGCAGAGTTCGACCGTCGAGGTACTGGGGCAGCAGGTCGATCAGCTGACCTATCTGTGGATCCTGTGCGGTGCTTTTCTTCTGGCCGTGCTCGCACATGGGCTGACAAAAATGCGGATCAACACCATGAAAGGTGTGTTGGCCGAACGGATGCTGCGCCGATTTCGGTATAGTCTGATCGCGCGTGTTCTGCGTTTCCCGCAACCCTATTTCGAGCGCACCAGCCAGGGTGAGTTGGTCTCCATGATCACCTCCGAATCAGAGCCCATGGGCGGATTGATGGGCGATGCGGTCAGCCAACCGGTGCTGCAAGCCGGGCAGATGCTCACCATCCTCTATTTTCTATTCGCGCAGAATTTCTGGTTCGGCTTGGCTGCGGTGGCTCTGATCCCGTTGCAGGGCTGGCTCATCCCGCTGCTGCAACGCCGGATCAATCTCCTCAATAAGAAACGCATCCAGCAAGTGCGGGCGCTGGCATCGGAAATCGGGGAAAGTGCGGCCGGGGCCTCGACGCTGCGGGTCAATGGGGGCTGGCGCTACCGGATGGCGCGGGTGACGGATCGGCTGGGGCGGCTCTACGAGATCCGCTTCGAGATCTACCAGAAAAAATTCTTCATGAAGTTCCTCAACAACTTCATCACCCAGCTGACACCGTTCTTTTTCTACGCGGTGGGCGGCTACTTGGTGCTGGAGGGCAAGGTCTCGCTCGGGGCGCTGGTGGCAGCTCTTGCGGCCTACAAGGATCTGGCGTCCCCGTGGAAGGAGTTGCTCACCTACTACAACCAGACACAGGATATGTCGCTGCGCTGGGAGGTGATCCTGGAACGCTTTGCGCCGCCGGACATGGTCGACGAGCGCCTGATGGAGGGCGAACCAGAGGAACTGCCGCATCTGGACGGCGACATCGTGCTCAAGGACGTTAGCGTGCGCGACGCCGATGGCAACCTGATCCTCGAGGAGCTCTCTGCCACCTTCCCCAAGGGCGAATTGATCGGCATCGCAGCCCCATCAGAGGAGGATCGTCGCGCATTGGCCGAAGTGTTGACGCGCGAGGTTTTGCCCGCGTCCGGCACCGTCACGCTGGCCGGACATGACATTCGCGAGTTGCACCAGATGGTGCTCGCAACCCGTATTGGGCATGCCACCTCGCGCCCGGCGCTCTTCAAAGGATCCTTTGGTGAAAACGTTCTGATGCCCCTGCGCGTGCGGCCGCTCGAAGATCCCAGCGACGCACGGGCGGTGCGTGATGCAATCCGTGCAGGCAACAGCCCAGATCCCTTTGGGGTGAACTGGGTCGACCCCCAAATAGCCGGGTTCGAAAAACCCGAGGAGCTGCGGGACTGGTGGCTGCGCATCGTCGAGGGGATCGGATCCGATACCGCCTTGCTGCGCCGTGGCATGGATCAGGTCTTCGACCGGGAGGAACACCCCAAGCTGGCGCAAGCGCTGATCGATCTGCGGCCTCGTGTGCAACGTGCGCTGATGGACGCAGGACTGGATGCTTTTGCGCATTTCAACAATCCCGCGCATTACAATCCCGCGCTGCCGGTGGTGGAAAACCTCCTCTATGCCACCCGATCCGTGCCCATCACCTATGAACTGCTGCGCGAGCAGACAGAATTCCTGCAGACCCTGCGGCGCATCGGGCTCGACAAGGACTTGGTGGCGCTAGCACAGGATGTGCTCGAGATGCTGCGCCAGATCTTTGGCATGGATGGCACCGTCCACCCGTTGTTCCGCAAACTGGGGCTTGAGGCCAGCGATTACGAGGCCGCGCTACAACTTCTGCAGAAGGTGAAATCCAGAGGGACCGAAGCTTTGGAGCCTGAAGAACTCGCGCAGATGATGATCGTGCCATTCTCGATCTCTGCCGAAGCCCTTGGTCCGGCATTCAGCTCCGAAATCGAAAACCGGATCCTGAGCTTGCGCGACAGCCACGGACGAGAGCTTCTTGAGACGCTAGATGACCTCTTTGTACCGCTCAACAAGGATCGTTTTGCCCCCGGCTTCACCGTACTTGAGAATGCAATCTTCGGTAAGATCTCTGACAACGCAGGGGCGCGGGCGGAGGATCTGCGCAAGACCGTGGCCGAAGTCATCGACGCAGCCGGTGTGCGCGAAATGGTGGTGGAGCTGATCTTTGATCTGCCGGTATCAGTAGGCGGGCAGGGGCTCGGGCAGAGTTTTGCGGAACCGCTGGCCTTCTGCCGCGCGTCGATCAAACGTCCGGACATCCTGATCCTAGATGGCGCGCTGGCGAGTTTTGACCGCGCCACACGGCGCGCCATGCAGGACAATCTGCGGGACCTGCTGCCGCAATCGACACTGATTTTTCTTGAGCCTGCGTTCAAGGACCCGGACCGCTTTGATCATTATTTCGAGATGCGCCAGGGCCGGCTGAAAGATGAGCGCGCGGCCGAGCGGGGAGCCGCAGACGAAGACAGCGCCTCTGCTGCGGATCTGTCGCGCAAATTGCGGGCACTGGAGAGCACGGAGCTTTTCTCCGGGCTCAACCGCCGTCAGCTGCGCCTTCTTGCCTTTAGTGCGCGCTGGTATGAGGCCACGCCGGGCACCGCCGTCTTCCATAAGGATGATGCTGCCACCGACGGGGCGTATATGATCATCGAAGGCGAGGCAGGGCTCTACCTCCCCGCGGAAGATCCCGGTGCCAAGAGCCAGTTGATCGCCAAAGTCGGACCCGGACGTCTGGTAGGCGAACTGGGGCTGATCCGTAAAGAACCGCGTGCGTTGTCGATGATCGCCGAGAGCGATCTCACCTGTCTTCGCATCGGTGAAGAAGAGTTCCTCGCGGTGGTGGAGAACGACGCCAACACCGCCTTCAAATTGCTACAGGTTGTGGCGGGCTACGTCTCCAGCTAGGTCTTGTCCTGAGGTGCCGCTCACCCTGCGGCACAGGACATACCAAGGGAGAGACTGCCATGAAACTGTTTCGCTACCGCACGCCAGAGGGCGTACGTCCGGGCCTGATCGACGCGCAGGGCGTGGCGCGGGACCTGTCGGGGCATGTTGCGGATGTGACATCCGAGACACTGGGCGCCTCTGTGCTGGAGACGCTTCAGACTGTAGATCAGAGCGCGTTGCCAGAGCTGACAGGCCCGATTGATTACGCTCCCTGCGTCGGTGCGATCGGCAAGTTCCTCTGCATCGGACTCAACTATTCCGATCATGCTGAAGAGGTCGGCGCGACACCACCCGAGCACCCCATTCTTTTCATGAAAGCAAATTCAGCGATTGTCGGGGCCAATGACGACGTGCGCCTCCCCCGCGGTTCCAAGGCCTCAGACTGGGAAGTCGAGTTGGGCGTGGTGATCGGCAAGGCGGCAAAATATGTCTCGGTCGAAGAGGCGCTCGATCATGTTGCGGGGTATTGCATCGTCAATGATGTCTCCGAGCGGGACTATCAGCTGCACCTGACCGGCCAGTGGACCAAGGGCAAGAGCTGCGACACCTTTGGCCCGATTGGCCCATGGCTCGTCACCGCAGACGAGGTAAGCGACCCGCAGGATCTGGCGCTGTCATGTGATGTGAACGGCACCCGCATGCAGACCGGCAACACCAACAAGATGATCTTTTCTGTTGCAGAGGTGATTAGTCATCTGAGCCAACTGATGACCCTGCATCCTGGAGACATCATTGCAACCGGCACGCCGCCCGGCGTTGGCATGGGGCAGAAACCCGAGCCCGTATACCTGAAGGATGGCGATGTAATGGAGCTTGAAATTCAAGGACTTGGAAAGCAACGTCAGGTCGTACGCGCTGACGACTAACATAAAATATGTGCGAGGCCCCGTGTGGTCGGGGCCTCAGCTACAATAGATGTTGTGCAGGGTTTCCAGAACCTCTGTGGCGGGACCATCGGCGAGCGAGTAATAAACGGTCTTGCCGTCACGCCGAGCAATCACAAGCCTGTCTTCGCGCAGACGCGACAGAAGCTGGCTCACAGCGGCCTGGCGCTTGCCCAAGAGTTCCTCTAGCGCACCAACAGAAAGCTCACCCTCGGCGGCGAGATAACAGAGGATCATCAACCGTCCCTCATGGGCGAGAGCCTTGAGCAATGCAGCCGCGTCGGATGCATTGTCCATCATGGAATTTGCGGGCCTGTCCAATGTTACAGTCATTCTACTCAGATCTTCTCTGGAGGGCCGCAACTTTGGCCCATGGCAAACTCAGAAGCGCCAACGCAAGACTGACGCTAAATAGAGTAAAGCCATGGATACCTATCTACTCGCAAGAGTTTTGATAAAGATTTATTCTTTTTAGCAAACCTTTGCTCATATTTTTGCTGGGAGACCTCGCAACATCTGGTGAGGCAAGGCGTGCGACTCAACCCTCGATAGGTGGCGCGCCGCCCTCAAACGCATTGCCATTGGCATAATCACAGGGCGCTTCCTGCATGTTGAGATGCAGATCGTCGCCCTTAAACGGATGCTGGCGCGCAAGCTCTTCATCCACCTCAATGCCGAGGCCAGGGCTTTGCGGTGGCGTCACAAAGCCCTCCTCAACGCGGATCGATCCCTTGATCAGGCGGTCATGAAACGCTGTCTCGATGGTCTCTGCCATCAGGATGTTTGGCAGGGAGGCCGCAAGATGAATATTGGCCGCCCATTCCACCGGACCCGCATAGAGGTGTGGCGCAACCTGTGCGCCAAACACTTCGGCGATGGCGGCGGTTTTCTTCATCTCCCAGATACCGCCTGCACGCCCCAATGCAGGCTGCAGGATCTCGGCGGCTCCGGCCTGGAGGACGGCAGCGAATTCGGCCTTCGTGCAGAGCCGCTCTCCGGTCGCCACGGGAATGCGGACATTTTTCGCCACGCGCGCCATGTCGCCCACGGAATCCGGGGGGGTCGGCTCTTCGTACCAGAGCGGGTTATAGGGTTCGAGCGCTTGCCCCAGACGGATCGCGCCTGCAGGTGTGAACTGGCCATGTGTACCAAAGAGAAGATCTGCCTTGTCGCCAACCGCCTCCCGGATGGCCTTGCAGAAGGCGACGGACCGGCTGATGTCGGACATTGCCGGCATATGGCCGCCGCGCATGGTGTAGGGGCCTGCCGGGTCGAATTTGACGGCGGTATAGCCCCGGTTCACGGCGTCTTCGGCGGACTCGGCTGCCATTTCCGGAGAGTTCCAGAACGCGCTGATGTCGTGATCCGGTAACGGATAGAGATAGGTGTAGGCGCGAATGCGATCATTCATGCGCCCGCCAAGAAGGGCGTGGACAGGACGGTTCCAATCCTTGCCGAGAATGTCCCAGCACGCGATTTCAAGCCCTGAAAAAGCACCAATCACCGTCGGATCTGGGCGTTGCGTAAAACCCGAGGAATAGGCGCGCCGGAACATGAGTTCAATATTTTCGGGGTTTTCACCCTGCATGTGGCGGGCGAACACGTCTTCGATAACGGCGCGCATCGCAGTCGGCCCCACGGTCGAGGCATAGCACTCTCCCCAGCCGACAACTCCTGTATCGGTTGTGAGCTTCACGAGAGTCCAGTAGCGCCCACCCCAACCCGGGGCAGGGGGCGCAGTGATGATGATGTCGAGGTCCTGAAGTTTCAAATTTCACGGTCCTTTGTTTTCTGCAGATCGAATGGAGGAGGAGGGAGCGCGCGCCGGAGCCCGCGAGGCTCCGGCGCGCGCGGGTCCGGGCCAAAAGGCCCGGACCCCGTCGGCTAGGCGAACCGAACAGACCCAGAGCGGATGGCGTCGCATGAGGGCGATATCAGGGGTGATCGTTATCAAAGAGGATAACATTGCGACGTGCAGACCCAGTCTTGGTATCTGCAATCGCCTCATTAATTTGAGACAAGGACCAGCGACCAGAGATCAGCTCGTCGAGTTTCAGGCGACCTTGCTGGTAGAGGTCGATGATCCATGGCACATCGCGTTGAAGCACGACATCGCCCATCTTTGAGCCTTGCAGACCTTGCCCCAAAGCGGCCATGACCACAGGCTCGTAGGGCGCAGTATCACCGGAATGCGGCATACCGATCATCACCGCGCGCCCGCCCGGCGCCAGATAGCGCGGAGCCTGGGCATAAGCGGGGATCGCACCCACAGTGATCAGCACCACCTCTGCGCCCTTGCCGCCAAGGGCGTCGATAGCGGCGCGCCACGGTTTGAGATCGGAGGCCAGCACCGTGTCCGTCGCGCCAAAGTCGCGCGCTACATCGAGCTTTTCAGCGCTCAGATCGACGGCAACGATGCGGCGCGCACCGGCGATGCGAGCGCCCTGGATCGCGTTGAGACCGACACCGCCCGCGCCAATGACAACCACATCTTCGCCTGCCCGCAACTTCGCAGAGTGTACGGCACCGCCGACGCCCGTGATGACCCCGCACGAGACAAGTGCGGCAACGTCTTTGGGCATATCAGCCGGAATGGCCACAATCTGGCTGCCAGAGACCACCACTTTTTCCGCGAAGGCGCCACAGGCCATCGCCTGATAGAGTGGCGCGCCGGATGGGGTGCTGAGCGGGCCTTGCAACCCGTCATAGGGTGTCGCGCAGTAGACTGGCTGTCCTGATGTGCACGCGGAACAGTGGCGGCAGGCCCGGATGAGGGTCACCAGCACATCATCGCCGATGTTGAAACCATCGACATCACGCCCCAGCGCCGAGACACGACCAGCCGCCTCATGTCCGTAGACCGCCGGCAGCTGCCCGCCCCATGCGCCTTCGGCAAAGGAGATATCGCTGTGACAGATAGCGACCGCATCCAGCGTGACTTCAACCTCGCCCGGCCCGGGCGACGCAAGCACCACATCTTCGATTTCGAGCGCGCTTCCAAAGCTATGGCACACGGCGGCCTTGATTGTCTGCATCGGCTGTCTCCCTCGATGACCCCACCGTGACGAGAGCCAGCCCGGTGTGCAATGCGAAAAACGGCGCGGTCTGGTCGCATTTATGAGACATCCGTCGGGTCATCATCGGGTGCATCTGCTGTGCACCCCGTGCTCAAGCATAGCGGATCGGGCGGACACCGGCGGCAAACGTGACGTTCCGGGGTCGAAATCGCGTCGTCTCGATCACTTCGGGTGCGCTGATCCTGTCGGCGCGAAAATGGCGAAAGTCATTTCGGCTTGGATCCCAGGCAACCAGATACCACAGAGGCGGCAGGACCAGCATCGCCTGAGGTTCGATCTCTCGTGACGTCCACGCGCCCTTGGCGTCGCAGTACTGAAATCGCAGCCGTCTCTGGCCAAGAAAGGCGGCTTCAAAGGCTGGCAGCAACTCGGGCACCATCTCCTTCAGGTCAGAAATATCCACTTGTGAGGCGAGCGGGCCGACATAGAGCCGGTCGAGCATTCGGCGCAATTCCCGCAGCTTGTCGGGCGGCAGCGCTTTTTCGATCTTCGCCACGCCGCTGTCCGCGAGGCTCGAGAATGGGATCACACCTGCAGCCCGCATGGAGGCAACACCCATGATGAGCGCAAACACCTCTGCAACTGACAGTCTGGCTGTGGTCTGAACCGAGCTCGGATCAAGGGACACGCCACCGCCGCGCCCCTGTTCGGCATGGATGACATATCCCGCATCGCGCAGCGCCGAGAGGTCGCGCAAGACCGTGCTGCGCGAGGCATCAACCTCTTCCCCCAGCGCCGCAAGAGTGGTGGACCCGCGACGACGCAGAGTGCGGACAATGGCATCTTGGCGGGCGCGCTGCTTCATGCCTGTGGTGTATCATACAAAGGTATCAGTTTTTGAGACCTTTTTTGGTTAGGCGATCGCAGACATGTTTTCCAGCGAGGCCAACCCATGCCCCTTAACTCCGATTTTCCAGCCCCCCAGAAGATTAAGCTGAATGGAATTACGCTCGAAGTATTCGAAGCCGGGTCACACAACAGGGGCAATCCGATTGTCCTGTGCCACGGCTGGCCCGAGCTTGCCTATTCCTGGCGCGCCCAGATCCCTGCGCTTGTGGCGGCCGGCTATCACGTCCTGGCCCCAAACCAGCGTGGGTTTGGGGCATCGTCGCGGCCTGCCGATGTGACAGACTATGACATCACCCGTCTCACTGGGGATCTCGCGGCGTTGCTTGAACATTTTGGCTATGAGGCCGCGACATTTGTCGGTCACGACTGGGGTGCAAATGTCGTCTGGAGCATGGCGTTGCTGCATCCAGAAAGGGTTGTGCGGCTCATCAATCTGGCGCTGCCCTATCAAACCCGCACCCCGACACCCTGGATCGAGTTTATCGAGGCTCTCTTTGGGGCGGATCACTACTTTGTTCATTTTAATCGGCAATTTGGCGTGGCGGATGCGATCCTTGACCAGAACGCAGATCAATTCCTGCGCAATCTGTTTCGCAAGAACCTGACGATGGTTCCGCCAGAGCCCGGCATGATGATGATCAACCTCGCCCGCGCCGAGACGCCTCTGGGTGATCCTCTGATCAGCGCGGAGGATCTGGAGGTTTTTGTCTCAGCCTTCAAGGCCAGCGGCTTTAGACCGGGGATCAACTGGTATCGGAACATGGATCGAAACTGGCATATTCTGGCAGAGATCGACCCTGTCATCCGCCATCCGGCGCTGATGATCTACGGCCTGCAAGACCCGATCCCGCCGTCCGAGAACCTCAGCGAGTTTGTTCCCAATGTGGCGATCCGCAGCCTCGACTGCGGCCACTGGATCCAACAAGAGCGGCCCGAAGAGACGACGCAGGTCATGCTTGAGTGGCTCAAAGCCCAAGACCATGCGGGATAGCGAACGGGCTAGGGGCTGTCGCTCATCTCGGGCGCGTTTCGGACGTGGTCAGAGTTGATGTCCCGCAGCAGTCGGCCAAATTTGGAGGTTTCGTTTAGGAGTTGACCAAAGGTCTCGATCCCCTTGCCCTGCAAGAGCGGCAGAAGGCGTATGAGCGCTTCTGCCGTAGCGCGCGCATCTCCCTTGGCCGTATGGCGGTGCCGGGCAGGAATTTCGATCGAAAGACGGCTGCACAAAGCATCCAGCGAATGATCCGCTGAAATCCCAAACACCACGGCAGACAACAGCACTGTATCGACAACCGGGTGGTCCCAGCTGCAGCCGGTCTGAACCTCTTGTTGACGCAATAGCCCGATGTCAAAGGGGGCGTTATGGGCAACCAGAACGGCGCTCTGTGCAAAGTCATGAAACGCCGGGATCACCTCTTCGATCCGGGGCGACTGCGCCACATCCGCATCGCGCACGCCATGTATCTTTGTGGACGCTGCAGGGATCGGTCGGCCTGGATTGACATAGGTTTCAAAGACCTCGCCATCGAGGATGCGCCCGTTCAGCACACGGGCAGCGGCAAGTTCCACGATGGCATCCTTGGCAACCGACAATCCGGTCGTCTCGGTGTCAAAGACCACGAAGTTCAGTTCCGAGAGGCGTCTGGCCGTTATCGTCCCCTCAAGTTTCTGATCCAGAAGATCAAAGTCAAAGACCAAAGGACGGGACTGCGTGTCGCGCTCCGCCCGCGTATCGGCGTCAAGGAAGATCACATCGCCCTCCGCACCGAGCGATTTTATCTGTAGATTGAACGTTTCGGCATGATTGCTGTCTGGGACGGTCACATACCCCTCTGCGAGGCGCCGGTTTGCTCGCGCACAGGCGCCGATTGCGGGCGTCAGATCGAAATAGTTCGAGAGTGGCGCCCCAAGGCGCGGTGCGGCGATGCGGGAGAGGATGGCCCCGGCCTGCGCGTCATAAAGCGCAATCTCACCTGCTGCGTTTACAAGGATCGTCGCAATGGGAATTTCGCTGAGCAACGCAGTCAGCCGCTCCCGGTCCTGAAGCAGGCGCTGGGTCTGTTCTGGTGGCTGATCTCCAGAAGCCGCAAGCGCATCCGACAGCGCCCGTGCCGCCGGGGCCAGATCGCCGAGGTATTGCGCTGCCTGCGCTTTGATACTGTCCTCAATACCGGAGTGGGCACGCAGGCGCAGACTGGTCGAAAGCCCCTCGATCGGGCGCGCGACGTTTTCGTCAAACAGCAGCCAGATCCCCAGCACCAGACCTGTATTCAAAAACCCGAACAACAGGATCACCGTGGTGAGTTCTGATGCCGTCCACTCTGAATCAGTGCGGGTCCAGACAAAACCCAACGCCACCGCAGCCAACGCGATTGCTCCCACTGCCAGGAGGCAGAAGAACAGAAAGATGCGCAGGCGAAGGGACAGGGATCTCAGCATGTCTAGGCGGTGCAGGCTTTGGCCAGGATTGGATCATCTTTGGGCATGGCTCGCCAATCGGCATCTGCAACCGTCCCATCGGCGTCGAACTCGGCGCCATCAATCAAGAGAGCAGAGCGGGCCTCGGCGCAGTCAAAGAGCATCGGTGCCTGATTGACCGGCGACCAGCGCCCAAAGAAATAGAGATCCAGCAGCTTTTGATCCGGCAGATCCTGATGCGTACGCGCGGTCGCCACATCCACTGCAACAAAACGTTTTGTATAGGGCCAGATCTGCGTCCAAGGGCGCAGCCAACCCTGCTCTTCAACGGTCATCGCGACTTCGAGCCCTTTGGGCAGGCTCTCGGTGGTGCGCGCATACCAGGTATATTCGTTGGAAATCGTCATGCCGATCATACCAAGCCCCGCTGCCACGGGCATCATCCACTTGGGCAAGCGGCGTCCCGTCAAGATGTTCAAAAGCATCACGAGACCAGCGCAGGCAATGCCCGCGACGATGGTTGCGATCAGTTCTACAAACATGAAGTCATCCTAAAGCTCCTGTGCCCGAACCAACGGCAGATTGCATTGTCTTCACAACCACAAAGGCATTGCGCAAATGGCTGCGTTCAAAATCCGACAGCGAGGATGGGTTGAGGTAGTTGCCCGCAGCCTGGCCGGCTTTGATCTGTTTGGTCTGCAATTCAAGCCGCATGGATGCAATGAGATCATAGGCATCCAAGAGATCGGCCCCCCCGGACGCAGACAGAAGCCCCGCAGCAAGGGCCGCTTCAAGCCGCGCGCGGGTGTTCACCGGCCGCAGCCGCCCCTGCAGCGTATATATCCGGCCCAGATCCACCACCGGCACGACGCCGTTGTGTTTCAGATCAAGCTCATCCCGGTGATCGCCAGAACGGATGGTCGCCAACCCGCGCAACAGGCCGAGAGGCGGCTGATGCTTGAGCGAATTGGAGATCATATGCGCGGTAAAGATCGAATTCTTTGCGGCAGCCTCAAGCGTGTCGCTCTGAAGGTGATCAAAGAGGCTCTTGTCCCCGCCGATCGGGCGCAGGTCGAACATGACCGAGGCGAGCATCTGCGCTTCGGGATCGGGTTTGGCGATCCAAGTCTGGAAATACCCGCGCCAGACCCGCAAGGGCTGACACCAGCGTGGGTTGGTCGCCATCATGTCGCCCGGACAGTAGAAATAGCCACAGCGATCAAGCCCATCACTGACAAATCGGGACAGCTTAGCAAAGTAGGGCATTTGCGCATCAGTCACGTCATCAGACAAGATCAGGCAATTGTCCTGATCGGAAACCCCGGTCTGTTCCTGACGTCCCTGCGAGCCACACGCGAGCCAAAGATAAGGTACGGGCGGCGGACCAAGCTGTGCTTCTGCCAGAGAGAGGAGCCGTCGGGTAGCGATGTCAGCAATGTCGGTGATCAGACGCGTGATCACCTCATGCCGGTTGCCCGCTTCAACGAGCTGCACCAGGAGTTGCGGGATCTGCGCCGTGGCCCGCGCCATCTCGGGGGCGTCCTCGGCCCGCGCAATACGGCCGACCAGATCGGCGGAAGAGAGCGCTTGCGCTCGAGTGAGATCCGTTTGCGTGACGATGCCCAACAGGCCTCTCTCGTTCACGATCGGAACATGGTGGATGCTACGTTCCACCATGAGATGCAGGACATCCGTGACCAACGCCTGTGGTGCCAACGTCAGCACATCCTCCGTCATGATCCCGGAGATCGGATCGAGCGGATCTATGCCACCCACGATCACTTTGCTGTTCAGATCGCGCAGGGTCACGATCCCGTGGAACCCATCCGGATCACAGATACAGATCGAGGAGATGTGATGGCGGTGCATCAGCGCGGCAGCGTCGCGAATGGGCGTCTCAGGCGTACAGGTGACAGGCGCGCGCGTCATCAACTGCTCCACCGTGAGACTGGCAAGGCTGTTGCCCGTGCGCGGAGGTGGTCGGCGGCGGTCGAAGAAGCGCGCGACCGATTCATGCTGGTCGATAAGCTGGTGAAACAACTCGGCGGGGAGGGCGATCACCTCGCTCGCAGAGGTCGCCCTCGCGCTGCGGCTTGCACGCTCTCCGCGCAGGAGCGCGCGTTCGCCAAAGGAATTGCGTGAGCCAAGGATCGACAGTTGCACCCCGGCTTCGTCGGTGATCTCGATCTCGCCCGAGACGATAATATAAAGAGAAGACACCGTATCGCCGAGAGAGAAGAGCCGCTCATCCACAGCTACATTGTGTAACGCACATTGCTGCGCCACGTGCGCCAGCACCGGGTCGGGCAGGCTGTCGTAGGGGTGCACGGATGCGAGAAACTGGGTGAGGGCGGCCGGTAGGGGCATGTCTCAAACCTTCGGTCAAATGTCCTGCCCACGTTGAAGCGGGCAGGACCATCTGTAAATACGGGGCAACGCCCAGGGGGCGATGCCAGCGACGGTCTTAGTGACCGTCGACCGCTTGACCTGCGCCGCGCGGCACACGGACGCTCTCCACGAGATCCTTGATGTGCTGCGGGGTTTCCTTGGTCATGTTGGTGACGACATAAGCCACCGCAAAGTTGACCAGAGCGCCGATCGCACCAAAGGAGGTGGACTTGATCGGTCCAAGGAGCGGGTCGGCATCGGTGAACGAATTGGTGTCCGGGATGAAGAACCAGCCCTTGTGCAGGAAGATATAGAGCAAGGTCACCACGAGACCGGCCAGCATGCCTGCAACCGCACCGCTGTTGTTGATGCGAGTCGAGAAGATCCCCATCATCAGCGCCGGGAAAATCGAGGCTGCCGCAAGACCAAAGGCCAACGCCACCGTCTGCGCCGCAAAACCCGGAGGATTGAGGCCCAGAAGAACCGCCACCACGATTGCAGCTGCCATCGACACCCGCGCCGCCAACAGTTCGGATTTCTCCGACATGTTGGGAGTCAGCTGCCCCTTGAGAAGGTCGTGGCTCACCGCCGAGGAGATCGCCAGCAAGAGACCGGCTGCGGTCGAAAGCGCCGCCGCGAGACCACCTGCGGCCACCAGACCGATCACCCAACCGGGGAGCGATGCAATCTCAGGGTTTGCAAGCACAAGAATGTCGCGGTTAAAGTTGGTAAGTTCATTGCCCTTCCAACCGTTTGCTTCGGCTTTGGCTTGCAGGTCCGCATTGGCGTCATTGTAGTACTGAATGCGCCCGTCGCCGTTCTTGTCTTCCCAACCGAGAAGGCCGGTTTTCTGCCACGTCGCCATCCATGCGTACTCAGGATCGGTTTCGATCTGCTCGACACTCACAGCCTGTGCGTCGGTCCCATTGGGCCACATCAGCTCAGAGATGTTGAGGCGCGCCATTGCGCCCACGGCCGGCGCCGTCAGATAGAGAAGCGCGATGAACACAAGGGTCCAGCCCGCCGACCAGCGCGCATCGGACACGCGCGGCACCGTAAAGAAGCGCATGATGACGTGGGGCAGACCTGCGGTGCCGATCATCAGCGACAGGGTGAAGAGCACCATGTTGATGGTGGAGCCATGTGCCGCGGTGTATTCCGCAAAGCCAAGGTCGGTGACGATCTGGTTGAGCTTGGCCAGCAGCGGCTCGCCGCTCTCGGTGGAGCCAAAGAGCCCCAAGGCTGGGATCGGATTGCCAGTGAGTTGCAGCGAAATAAACACCGCCGGGATCGTGTAGGCGGTAATCAGCACGCAGTATTGTGCAACCTGCGTGTAGGTCACGCCCTTCATGCCGCCAAACACCGCATAGGCAAACACAACACAGGCACCGATCAGCAGACCCCAAAAGGCGTCGATTTCAAGAAAACGCCCAAAGGCGATACCCACACCCTGCATTTGCCCGATCACATAGGTGATCGAGGCCACCAGCAGACAGATCACCGCCACCAGACGTGCAGTCGGGCTATAGAAGCGGTCGCCGATGAATTCAGAGACGGTGAACTTGCCGAACTTGCGCAGATAAGGTGCCAGCAGCAGTGCGAGCAGCACGTAGCCCCCGGTCCAGCCCATCAGGAAGGAGGAGTTGTCATAGCCGGTAAAGGCGATGAGACCCGCCATGGAGATAAAGGAGGCCGCCGACATCCAGTCTGCCGCGGTGGCCATCCCGTTGGTGACAGGATGCACGCCGCGCCCGGCGGCATAGAATTCAGAGGTTGATCCGGCCCGTGCCCAGATCGCGATCCCGATGTAGAGCGCAAAGGACGCGCCCACAAAGAGAAGGTTGAGTGTAAACTGATCCATCCTGATTATTCCTCGTCCACGCCGTGTTCTTTATCGAGTTGGTTCATCCGCCAGGCGTAGAAGAAGATCAGCGCCAGAAAGACGAGGATTGAACCCTGCTGTGCGAACCAGAACCCAAGATCGGTGCCGCCGACCGAAATCCCGGAGAGCAGGGGGCGCAGGATGATCCCGAACCCAAAGGAGACCAAGGCCCAGATAACAAGGCTGATCAGGATGAGCCGCACATTCGCGGCCCAATAGGCGTTACTGTCTTCGTTTGCACTCATGGTGCGTCCTCCACTTTTATCACGTCGAATACGTAGGTGGTGGCAGGGGCATTTAGGCGTCGCGCGGACGGCTCAATGCAGGCCCAAAGTCCGAGGTACCCACTGGGCTTTCGCCTCTCCTCCTTGGCTTGGGGGTGCCCCCAGCGCTCGGACGAATTGCCACCGGTATGCTGTCAAAACTTCTCTCAATCCCTCCGTGCAGCCGGTCTGAGACATTTTTGGGCTTACCTTAATGACAGTGTTTGATTCCTGCGCGCATTAGGCGCGTATCAGAAAATATTCTGTAAATTTCCCGTCATATTTGCTGACATTGGATGTAAATTAGTTGTCTATCGTCGCTCACCTCATGCGACAGGGGCGACAGCCAGGCGCCACAAACAGGACCTCAGACAGAGTTTTGCACCCCCGCTTGCGCGCCTGGGATGGACGACATAGTTTCTCCAATGTCGCATCAGCTCTGGAAGTGTTTCATGAAATCCCGGCAGTTCAGGAAGTGGAGCCTTATTGCGTTGTTCGTGGCGGCATTGACCTCGGGTTTCGCCACCGCATCAGTTGCTGCAGATCCTCTGCGCATCTTTGCCGCCGCAAGCCTGAAAACCGCCCTTGATGAAATCGCCCAAAACTTCTCAGAGCTCCATGACACGGAGGTGTCTGTGTCTTATGCAGGCTCCTCCGCACTGGCGCGCCAGATCGGATTGGGGGCGCCGGCGGATGTCTTCATCTCGGCAAATGGGGCCTGGATGGATGTTCTCGAAGAACAGGGCCATGTCCGCGTGGACAGTCGCAGAGATCTACTTGGCAATCGACTTGTTGTGATCGCCGCCAAAGGCGCCGCCCCCCTCAGCGGACTGAACGCGCTGCCGGAGAAGCTGGCAGATGGGCGCCTTGCGATGGCACAGATCAACGCAGTCCCCGCCGGGCTCTATGGCAAGGCGGCACTTGAAAAGGCAGGGGTCTGGCGCGCGCTTACTAGGCATGTTGCGCAAACCGATAACGTGCGGGCAGCGCTCGCGCTCGTGGCGACTGGCGCTACGCCTTATGGGCTCGTCTATCTCACGGACGCCACCGCCGACGCGCGCGTCTCTGTCGTCTTCAACATTCCCGAGGATTTGCATCCCCCAATCGTCTATCCAGCGGCAGCAGTCTCGGACAACGACCTAAGCTTCGGATTTCTCGACCACTTACAGTCTACCCCCGCGCAGAGCCTCTTTCGATCTCAGGGGTTTATTCCGATGGGTGCCCCGTGAGCGGGCAGGGCATGCTAGGCTTTGGACCGGACGAGATCCAAGCCATCCTGCTCTCCGTCAAGGTGGGCTTTTGGGCCATGACCCTGAGCCTGCCGCTCGGCATTTTAACCGCCTATGCGCTGGCCCGTTGGAATTTCCCCGGCAAATCGCTTTTGAATGGGCTGGTTCACCTGCCTTTGATCTTGCCGCCGGTGGTGACAGGGTATCTGCTGCTGCTGCTCTTTGGGCCAGCGGGGCCAATGGGACGGCTCCTGGCCAACTTCGGTATCTCGGTCGCGTTCAAATGGACCGGCGCAGTGCTTGCGGCAGCGATCATGGGCTTTCCGCTGCTGGTGCGCGCCTTGCGGCTGTCCTTTGAACTGATCGACCCCAAGCTGGAGCGTGCAGCCTCAACTCTTGGCGCCTCTCCGTTTTGGGTATTCTGCACGGTGACACTGCCGCTGGCCTTGCCCGGGGTCATTGCGGGCATGGTGCTGGCCTTTGCCAAAGCCATGGGAGAGTTCGGCGCAACAATCACGTTTGTGGCAAATATTCCCGGAGAGACGCAGACCCTGCCTTCGGCGATCTACGCCTTCCTGCAGGTGCCCGGTGCCGAAACAGCGGCGATCCGGCTCGTGATCATCTCGGTGCTGATCTCCTTTGCTGCCTTGCTGCTCTCGGAGGCATTGAACCGACGTCTCGCAAAGAGGCTGGCCGCCACATGAGTTTTGACGTGGATATTGCCCTGTCCCAAGGCCGGTTTCGCCTGGAGGCGCAGTTCTCCGTGCCGGGTGGGCTGACGGTTTTGTTCGGCAGATCCGGATCAGGCAAGACCACCCTGATCAATGCGGTTGCAGGGCTGATTACGCCAGAGCGCGGCCGTATCCAGATCGGCCAGCGGGTGCTTTATGACTCGGTCAGGGGTGTCGCGCTGCCCGCCCACAAACGACGCCTCGGCTATATCTTTCAGGACGCGCGGCTCTTTCCTCATCTCAGTGTTCAGCAGAACCTCCTTTATGCGCATCGCTTTCTCCCCCGATCCAGCCGCACCGCTGACCCCGATCGGATCGTGGACCTGTTGGGGCTGGGTGCGCTGTTGCAGCGCCGTCCTGCGCAGCTTTCGGGAGGGGAAAAACAGCGCGTTGCGATTGGGCGCGCGCTTCTCGCTGCTCCCGAACTGCTTCTAGCGGATGAGCCGTTGACCGCGCTTGATGAGGCCCGAAAGCTTGAAATCCTGCCGTATTTTGAGCGCATCAGAGACGAGCTCAAAGTGCCGGTCCTATATGTCAGCCACGCTGCCAGCGAAGTGGCCCGTCTGGCGAGCCATGTTGTTGTTCTGGATCACGGACGAGTCACACAGGTCGGGTCCGCCAGCGGGGTGCTCTCGGATCCTGCGATTGTCCCAACCGGCGTGCGCAACGTGGGCTCTGTACTCATCGCAGAGCTGTTTTTGCAGCACTCCGATGGGCTCAGCGAATTGCGCATCAATGGGCTAAAGCTGTTTGTGCCCCGGATTGATCGCCCGATCGGGACCGTGATGCGCCTGCGCGTCGCCGCGCATGACATTATCCTTAGCAACACCAGACCCGAAGGGCTTTCGGCCCTCAATGTTCTGCCAGGAACCATCACGGCGATCCGCGCGGGCGAGGGGCCAGGAGCCTTGGTGACACTTGAAACTGCCGGGGGCCCGATGCTGGCCCGCGTCACCCAGAGGTCGGTTGCAACGCTGGATCTGAAGGTCAGCAAAGCCATCTATGCGATCATGAAATCCGTGGCCATCGCACCGCAAGACATTGGTACAGATGGGCTTTAGCGCCACCAGCGCGATATTATAGATAATATATTATTTTCAAGTCGCCGGAGATTTCGTATAGCGCTAGCCAAGGCTCCTTGGGGTAGCGCGGAATAACGGGATCGAAACCTATGATCGAAGTTCAAGATGTCAGCCTGACACTGGATGATCGGCCGATCCTGCGCGACATCAACCTCACGCTGCGCGAAAAGCGAATTGCCATCGTGGGAAGCAATGGCAGTGGCAAAAGCAGCTTTGTACGTTTGCTGAACGGTTTGCGCTTGCCGAGCTCGGGTAGGGTGTGCGTGGATGGCCAAGACACCCGCACAGAAGGCCGCAAACTGCGTCGTCGCGTGGGGTTCGTGTTTCAAAACCCCGATAATCAGATCGTGTTTCCCATCGTCGAGGAAGACGTGGCCTTTGGCCTCAAAAACCTTGGTGTCCCCCCAAAAGAACGTGACGCGAAGGTCACTGCGGTGCTCGAGCGCTATGGCTTGCAAGAGATGCGCAAACAGCCCGCGCATACATTGAGCGGAGGGCAGAAGCAGCTTCTAGCGATTGCGGGCGTGCTTGTGATGGAGCCTGAGTATGTGGTGCTCGACGAACCGACGACGCTGCTTGATCTGCGCAACACGCTGCGAATTTCGCAGGCAATCAGCGCACTCGAGCAAACCGCAATCATGGTGACTCATGACCTTGACCTCATTCGGGAGTTTGACCGCGTGATCGTCTTTGAACAGGGCCGGGTCTTTGCGGATGACGTGCCGAATGCAGCACTCGAACGCTATGTGGAGGCGATGCGCGATGCTTGACCTCTATGTCGATGGGCGCTCCGTTTTGCACCGGTTGGGGCCAGGTTGGAAGATCCTCGCGCTGGCAGTTTCGGGCACCTTGCTCTTCGCTGTGGATCATATTCTGCTCACGCTCGGCTGGTTATGCCTCACACTTGCGCTCTACCTTGTGGCGGACCTGCCGCTCTCTCGGGCGTGGCAACAAATCCGTCCGGCGCTCTGGATTTTTGCGCTGATCTTTCTGGCGCAGATCCTGTTCAATAGCTGGCAACTGGGACTGTTCGTGGTCATACGGCTTGCGGTTCTGTTGATGATGGCAGGGCTTTTGACGCTGACGACCAGATCCAGCGATATGATAGATGGCATCGAAGCGGGACTCAGGCCGCTTCAGAGACTAGGCCTTCGGACCAAAGGCATCAGCCTCGCGATCTCGCTCACGCTGCGGTTCATTCCCGTGCTCACAACTGTGGTTCAGGACGTCCGCGAGGCCCAGAGTGCCCGCGGCCTAGATCGCAGTCTCTTTGCCATCGCCATTCCCTCGATTATTCGCACGCTGCGCATGTCCGAAGAGATTTCAGACGCCATCGACGCGCGCGGGTTCTAAAGCAAAACACTGTCACACCGACATAAAGGAGCCTTTCATATGGCCACCAAAGACATCGTTCTGATCGCGCTCTTTGCGGCGATTATTGCAGCCCTCGGCGTTGTGCCTCAGATCACCATCCCGATGGCAGGCGGAGTACCAATCACCGCGCAGTCCATGGGCGTCATGCTGGCCGGGGCACTCTTGGGGGCCAAACGCGGCGGCTTGGCCGTGGTGTTGTTTCTCGTTTTGGTGGCCGTGGGTCTGCCGCTTCTGTCGGGGGGCCGAGGTGGCGCGGGCGTGTTCTTTGGCGCCTCCGGCGGCTTCTTGATCGGATTCCCCATCGGTGCCTTTATGATCGGCTTTCTCTTTGACAGACACACGGGCCAGCCGGGGTTTGTGCTATCGCTGATCTATGTCCTGATCGGTGGCGTCGGAGTGATCTACCTGCTGGGTGTCCCGTGGCTCGCACAGGTGGCAGAAATCTCGCTTTCTCAGGCTCTTGCCGGATCACTTGCATTTGTGCCCGGAGACCTCATCAAAGCAGTGCTCACTGTTTTGATCGCACGCGAAGTTCGCAAAGCGATGCCGAATCTCTGAACAATGCGCGCCTGAGGGGCTTACCCGCGGGCGCGATAGCTATGATCGCATTTGAGATACACGAAATCCTATAATGGTAGTTATGTTAACTCAGAACTACAGCGTTCTTATGACCGAACATGACGTCCCAGATCTCGGGTGAGCCGGCGCACGGCCAGATGTAGCAGGACTGAAAACACGCCCAGCGTAAGCATAGCGGCAAACATCAAATCCGTCTTGGCCCGTCCATTGGCCAAGAGCATCAGATACCCCAGTCCACGAGACGCACCGACCCATTCTCCGATGACGGCTCCGATGGGCGCATAGACCGCGGCGAGCCGAATGCCCGATGCCAGTGATGGCAAGGCCGCAGGCACGCGGATATGCCACAGAACGCGCAAGGGCGTGGCCTGCATCGTGCGCGCCAGATCAAGATACCCTTGCGGCGTCCGCATCAAACCATCGAAAAACGAGGCCGTGACCGGAAAATAGATAATCAGTACCGCCATCGCAATTTTCGACCACAGGCCAAAGCCGAGCCAGAGCGTGAGGATCGGCGCCAGCGCAAAAACAGGTAACGCTTGGGTGAAAACAAGGATTGGTTGCACCAGCAGACGCGCAGTGCGCGATGTCGCCAGATGGAGCGCGGTCAGGACGCCGAGCGCCACACCGATCACCAGCCCGATCAGCACCTCCGCTGCGGTGACAAGTGTGTTTTCGGCAATGACTGCGAGATTGTCCCACCACGCCTGTGCGACAATCACTGGGCCGGGCAAAATGAATTTGGGCAAACCCGTCAGGCTCACGATGGCCTGCCACAAGAACAGAGCAAAAACGGTTGCAGCAAGAACAGGCCATGGCTTCATGCGCCCTGCCCTCGCAAAAGCCTCATCAAGGCTGCCTGGCATTTGAGCGTTTCCAACGCCTCCACCGGTCTGGGAACAGAAGTGGCGGGCGGCGGGCATGTCATCAGTTTGTTCGGTGTCATGATGGCGATCTGGTGCCCGAGCCGCGCAGCCTCAGATGGGTCATGGGTCACGATCAAAACAGTCTTGTCCTGCAGCACCTCGACCGCCAGCTCTTGCATCAAGGCCCTTGTCTGGGCGTCCAGCGCCGAAAACGGCTCATCCAAGAGCACAACGGGCTTGTCTTCTACCAAAGTGCGCGCCAAGGCCGCCCGCTGCCGCTGGCCGCCGGACAGCTCCGCGGGGTGCTTGGTGGCGTGATCAGACAGCCCGACCCGCGCCAGGATCTCGTCGAGGTCCAGATGGTCCGTCGGTTCTGCGCGAAGGCGCGCACCCAGTTGGACGTTTTCGCGGATTGTTGCCCATGGCAGCAACAGGTCATCCTGGGCCATGTAAGCCACCCGCGACGGGAGTGCGCCCCCGTCGCTGGTCGTTATGGTGCCATGAAATTCCGCACCGGTTGGCAGACCACAGACCAGCCGCAAGATCGTTGATTTTCCAACGCCTGACCCGCCCAAAAGGCAGGTCCAGCGCCCAGCATCCAACGTGAGCGACACCGGCGCAAACAGAGCCGTGCCGTCAATCGACGCCGATCCCTTGATCGTGATGCTGGGCGCAAGGCTCATGGCGTGAGTCCCATTTGCCAGAAGCCGACTTCAAGCTCTGTTGCAGTGTGGAACGTCTGACACAGGCGGGACCATCTCGGCGACGAGGTGAACTCTGCACCCAACCGACGCTCGAGTGCGTCGTCAAGCAAAGTTCCGACCGCCTTGCAGGCTGCCTGATAGTCGTCACCGCCATAGGTGTCGATCCAGTCCCCGTAGAGCGTCGAGGTCGCCTCGGCGGTCAGGCGCTTTCCGATCTCGCCATAACCCATCACGCAAGGCGCCAACGCCGCAAGCAGATCGAGCAGATCCCCACTGTATCCCGCCTCCAGCACAAAGCGCGTGTAGGCGAGGTTCTCGGCCCGTTCGCGAGTGGCGAACAGCGCTTCCTGCGAAATCCCCGCAGCCTCGCATATGCCGATATGGAGCTGCATCTCCTCAGCGACCAACGCATTCACTGTGCCAACGGCCGCCAGCATCTCGCTGTGGGTTTCAGATTTGACAACCGCAAGCGCCCAAGCGCGTGAAAAGTGGATCAAGAACACATAGTCCTGCTGCAAATAATGCAGAAACGCCTCTCGCGGCAGGGTTCCGGCTTTGAGCCCTTCGACAAAGGCATGGTGGGTATACGCCCGCCACGCCGGTTCTGCCTCTGCGCGCATCAAGGAGAAAGCCTTGCCATAGGGTTCGCTCATGGGGCAGTCACGTCGATTGCGATGGCGTCTACGGGGTTCAGGCTGTCGATCATGCCGCTGTCTTTGAGAAAGGCCTCAAACCGTGTGTAGCGACCCGCATCAAACCCGGCCGGGCGCAGCGCAAAGCGAGGCAGCGTGTCGACCCATGCACGTGCATTCAATTCGTCCTGCAGCTCGGTCGAGGTCGCCGCAAAGATTTCCCAGCTTTTCTCGGGGTTGTTCACGATATACTGGGTCGCCTTTTCCGTTGCAGCGAGGAAACGCGCGATTTTATCCGTGTCCGTCCGCTCTGGATTGGCGACATAAATCAGTTCGTCATAGGAAGGCACACCTTCCTCTTCGACGTAGAAACACCGCCCCTCGACGCCTTCGATCTCCATCTGGTTCAGCTCAAAGTTCCGAAAAGCACCGATGACTGCGTCAACCTGCCCCGACATCAGAGAGGGCGACAAAGAGAAGTTCACATTAATCATCTCAATGTCGTCAGAGGAGACACCATGCTGGCCCAGCATCGCTTGCAGCACGGCCTCTTCGACACCGGCCACGGAGAAGCCGATTTTCTTGCCGGCGAGGTCTGAAAGATCCTGAATTGGGCCATCCTTTAGCACCAGAAGACAGTTCAGAGGTGTTGCAACCAAGGTGCCGACGCGTTTCAGAGGCAGGCCTTCGTGGATCTGAAGGTGAAGTTGCGGTTGATAAGAAACGGCCAGATCCGCCTGACCCGCAGCCACGAGCCTTGGGGGGGCCGATGGGTCTGCTGGAGCGACAACCTCGACCTCGAGGCCCTGTTCGGCGAAATAGCCGTTTTCCTCGGCAATAATGATCGGGCCATGGTCGGGATTGACGAACCAATCCAAGAGCAATGTCATTCTATCCTGCGCCATAGCGGGGGTGGCGGCCAGCATGGCCAGCGCTGCGATGAGCGTCTTCATAGTAAGCGTCCTTCCTGTCCTTAGGATGCGGAGGCCGCGACGAGAACGATCTCGCCCGGCCAGATGGGGTGAATTCTTTCTGCCGTGCGCCAGGCCCGCAGACCCGTTGCGCAGCACAGCACCAAACGTTTTTGGGGATTGGGCAGGGTCTGCAACAGCATCTCTGGGTCCGATCGCTTGGCCTGAGGGTGAAGCAGTGGCGCATCTGCGCGCAACTCGATGATGTGATCGTCTGCCTGTAGCTCTTCTATGGCTACAAATGGAAAGCTCACCTCGGGTTCGGGCGCATGGTCGAAACGAAAGGTCGTCGAGCGATAGCTGCGACAATCCAGCTGTACCATTTGGCCCAGAGGCGAGGGCACATGTTCCAAGAGAATATTGAGCGCCATCTGAGCCTGCAGCGCGCCAATCATTCCAACCACAGGGCCATAGACACCTGCGGTTTCACAGCTGGCACCGTTGTCGGGGGCATCGGGGAACACCGCCCGCAAGGAAGGCGCCCCACCGCAAAAACCGCCAACATATCCGCCTGACCCCAGCACCGAAGCGCTGATAAGCGGAGTCTTCTGGGCATGGCAGAGATCGCTCAGGAGGTAGCTCACGGCATAGCTGTCCGCACAATCGAGCACGAGATCCACATCTGCAAGAACGAGCGGCGCATTGGCTGGAGTGAGCGCATGTGCAACCGCGACGATCTCAATTTCACTGTTGAGCGCGCTGCAGCGCTGCGCGGCGACCTCGGCTTTGGGACGGCCACAGTCGGTTTCTTGAAACAAGGTCTGGCGATGCAGATTGGACAGGCTCACAACATCGCCGTCGATCAGCGTGATATGTCCGATCCCGGCCCCCGCCAAGAGCGGCAGAACCGGCGCAGCGAGACCCCCTGCCCCTACCACCAGAACGCGCGCAGTGCTGAGACGCGCCTGCCCCGCAGCCCCCACCTCGGGCAGCATCATCTGGCGAGCGTAGCGGCTCATCGCGTGGCCTCGACCCATTGCCGCACCCGCGCTTCGGGATCAGCGTTGAGGGTAATATCGGTGACCACAGAAACGATGTCGGCGCCGGCCTCAAATACCCCGGGCGCGCGCTCGACCGACATGCCGCCAATGCCGACCAACGGGATAGAGCCGATCCGGGTTTTCCATTCGCGCACCCGCGGCAGACCCTGCTCGTGCCATTTCATCTGCTTCAGGATGGTCGGGTAGACCGGTCCCAGAGCCACATACTCCGGTGACAGTGCAAGCACGCGATCAAGCTCATCCTCATCGTGGGTGGAAACACCCAGTTTGAGACCGGCAGCGCGGATGGCTTTCAGATCTGCATCATCGAGATCCTCCTGGCCAAGGTGGACCCAATCGCAGCCCAGCTCGATTGCAAGCTGCCAGTAATCGTTCACAACGAGCACCGCGTCATGCTGACGACAGAGATCGCGGGACCGTGCGATATGCTGCTGAACCACGTCGATGGGCTGATCCTTGATGCGCAATTGCACCAGCTTGACGCCCAATGGCAGCATCCGCTGCAGCCAATCGGCGGCGTCAAAAATCGGATAGAAACGATCGAGCGTCATGACAAAAACGCCTTTCCAATCACAGGTGTCGAGGCTTCGGCCATATCGCGCGCCTCGATCGGATCAGCCGCATGCGCCAGTTGTCCGGCTTCAATTGCTGCCATCATCGCGCGTGCCATCATCGGAGGATCACCGGCACGCGCAACGGCCGTGTTCAGCAGCACCGCGTCAAAGCCTATTTCCATCGCCTGCGCGGCGTGGCTCGGCAGTCCAATGCCCGCATCGATCACCAAGGGAACCTCGGGAAACTCCGCACGCATCGCGCGCAGGGCATAAGGGTTGTTCAGCCCCCTGCCGGACCCGATCGGCGCGCCCCATGGCATGAGCACATCGCAACCTGCCGACAGAAGACGCTCGGCAACGATCAGGTCCTCGGTGGTGTAAGGAAAGACTTTGAAGCCCTCCCCGGTGAGGATCTTCGCCGCTTCCACCAGTTGAAACACATCCGGTTGCAGGCTGTCGGTATGGCCAATCAGTTCAAGCTTGATCCAGTTCGTGTCAAAAACCTCGCGCGCCATATGCGCTGTGGTCACAGCTTCTTTGATGGTGTGGCATCCGGCGGTATTGGGCAGAATATGCACGCCAAGATCCGCAATCAGCTTCCAAAAGGACGCACCCGCCCCCCCGGCCCCTTCGCGGCGTAGCGAAACTGTCGCCACCCCGGCTCCGCTTTGGCGAAAGGCCTGTTCCAGAACCGCAGGGCTTGGATATTGGGCGGTGCCCAGCATCAGAGGATTGGGCAGCTCAACGCCGTAAAAGCTCTTCATGCTCAGCCCCCCTGCATCGGTGCAAGGATTTCGATCCGGTCGCCATCGCTCAGGGGCTGCGTCGCGCGCTGCGCTACCGGTACAAAGGTTTCATTGACTGCCGTTGCGACCCGTCCCGAAAATCCGCGTTCTTCCAGCAGCGCCGCGAGCGTGGTGGCCGTGACCTCCACCGCCGCGCCGTTAACAGTGATCTTCATCAACCATCTCCGAATGTATGTTGTTGAGCACCAGATCCGCCACGCCACGCGCCAACGCGGGCGCAAGAAGATACCCGTGCCGATAAAGCCCATTGGCATAGATCCGCCCCTTCAACCGGCGGATCCGTGGCAGGTTGTCGGGAAATGCAGGGCGCAGATCGACGCCGATCTCGAGGATCTCCGCCTCTCCAAAGCCCGGGTTCAGCGCATAGGCCGCGCTGAGCAACTCAAGCATCGAGCGCGCGGTAACACGGGCGCGGTCTTCGCTCTCGATCATGGTTGCGCCGAGCATATAGAGGCCGTCTCCACGCGGCACAACGTAGAGAGGGATCCGCGGGTGCAGCAGTCGCACAGGTCGCGTCAGCGTCACATCCGGGCAGCGGATGACCAGCATTTCACCCTTAACACCGCGTAGATCCGCCAGGCAATCGCGCGCCTTCAAGCCTCTGCAATCAATCACATTTTCAAGATCATCCGGCGCGCACTCAGCATGAAAAACCACGCCCTCTTGCATTAGCCCCTCATAGAGATCCGCAAGCGCCCGGCGCGGGTCCAGATGAGCCTCTTCTTCAAAAAAGAGGGCCTGCGAAAAGCCACCGAGATCGGGTTCCAGTTCCGTGATGTCGTGGTCGATCTGACGAAACCCTTCGGTGCGGCGAGCAAAGCGGCGCAGATCCGGAATGTCGCGCCGCCCGGCCACCACCAAAGTGCCGCGATGGGTGACTTGGGTTCTGTCCTGCCACCACTGGATTGCCTCTTGCCCCAGCCGCAAGACCGGCTCTTCGGCGTTTTCGTATTCGCACCAAGGGGCAAGCATGCCCCCTGCCCACCACGAGCACCCATGGGCGCCGGGCGGACCGGCGGGGTCAAAGACCTGCACCCTTGCGCCGCGCGCTACCAGTTCCGTGGCAACTGCGAGCCCAGCGACACCCGCTCCGATGACAGAATAGAGCATCATGCGGACCAGAAGGCGTGGAAGTGATGGACAGGGCCGTGACCATGACCCACGGCCAGCGCATCCGCATGGGCAATTGCGCCTTGAAGGTACTCATGCGCCTCCTGCACGGCTTCTGGAAGCGTCAGGCCTTTGGAGAGGCCAGCGGCAATGGCAGAGGAAAGGGTGCAGCCGGTGCCATGGGTGTTTTTTGTGTGCTGGCGCTGCGCACGGAAACATGCGCGGACCTCGCCCCCCGACACAAGAATATCTTCGCAGATCTCCCCTGCCCCATGACCGCCTTTCATGAGCACAGCCTGTGCCCCCAGCTCGCAAAGTGCGAGACCTTGCGAGATCATCTCATCAGTCGACTGCGCAACCGGTTGATCCAACAGGCACGCCGCCTCGGGCAGGTTCGGGGTCAAAACAGTGGCGCGTGGCACAAGCTCCTTTCGAAGGCTGTCGACCGCATCCGCAGCAAGCAGCGCATCACCGGATTTGGCAATCATCACCGGATCAAGGACGATTTCCCCCGAAAATGCGCCGAGCGCCTCATGGACACAGCCGATTATGCCCGGGGTAGCGAGCATTCCAATCTTGATCGCGCGCACATCAAGATCGCTCAGAACAGCCTCAATCTGAGCCGAGATGACCTCTAGCGGGATTGAATGCACCGCCGTCACGGCGCGGGTGTTCTGGGCGGTGATGGCCGTAACCACGCTGGCACCGTAAACGCCAAGCGCGGACATGGCCTTGAGGTCCGCCTGAATACCAGCCCCGCCGCCACTGTCAGATCCTGCGATGGTCAATGCGATATGCGCCACTACAATGCTCCCATAAATAGGGGCACCGGCAAAGAGAGAGTCCGCACATCAGTAGACCGTTCCCTACGCCGGTATTGCCCGGATCAGGTTCGATGGGTTAGCGCATGCACGCCTCTCAGCCTCCAGGAGGCACCCCAACGGTTCGCTGTTCAGCTAGCAACTGTGGCGCGTGGAGTCAAACGCACCCGCTCTCATGGCGCGCGTTATGTGCAACGATCTCTTGTAACAAGATAGGCTCATGCGCCGCAGCGCAGCTGGTCGCCCTGCCCTGTGTCCGCAGCGCCCTGTTGCGCCCCCGCGGTCAGATTGGCCCAGGCCTCATATTGAGAAAGGAAGATCTTTCCGTTCATTTCGTCAATGAAATCAGATCTTTGAAGGCGATCCATCACGGGGCCTTTGACCTCGGAAAGGTGGAGACCAACGCCCATGTCCTTTAGGCGGTGATTGATGGCTTCGAGGCTCTCGAGCGCAGAATAGTCCACCATGTTCACCGCCGAAAACATAAGCACCACATGCTTGATCGCGCAGCCTTCGGTGACGCGTTTCTGGATCAGGTCCTCGAGAAATCGGGCGTTGACGAAGTAGAGGCTTTCATCGACGCGCAGCGACACCAAACGGGGGTCCGTTTGGACGTTGTGACGGTCGATGTTGCGAAAATGCTGGGTGCCGGGCACCAGCCCAACCTCCGCCACATGGGGGCGAGAGGTCTTGTAGAGGTGCAAGACCACAGAGAGGATGACGCCTGAGGCGACACCGATTTCGACACCGAGTCCCAGGGTCAAAAGAATGGTGGCCGCAACAGCGATGAAGTCAGCATGCGAATAGGTCCAGGTTTTTTTGAGGATCGACAGGTCGACGAGGCTCAGCACAGCCACGATAATGGTCGCCGCCAGTGTCGCGATCGGCAGGTAATAAACCAACGGGGTGAGGGCCACGGCGGCAAGGGCCAACCCGATGGCCGTGAAGGCCCCTGCAGCCGGCGTCTCGGCGCCAGCGTCAAAGTTCACAACCGACCGTGCAAAGCCGCCTGTTACCGGGTAACCCCCGGTAAAGGCGGCCCCTAAATTGGCCGCGCCGAGGCCGATCAACTCCTGATCCGGGTCAATGCGCTGGCGTCGCTTGGCGGCAAGAGTTTGCGCCACGGAAACAGACTCAACAAAACCGATGATGGAAATCAGGATCGCGGGCACCAGAAGCGCTCCGATCAGATCGGGAGCAAAGCCCGGCATCGTGAGCGGTGGTAAGCCCTGGGGTACTTCACCCACGATTTTGACGCCCTTCTCAGCAAGGTCAAATCCCCAGACAACCACAGTCGTGGTGACGACGGCCGCCACTGGCCCCGCCTTGTTCAGAATATCCGCCAAGAGCGGCGGCGTCCCCATGCCATGCAGTGTCTGCTTCAGGTGTTTGCGAGCCCAGAATAGAAAGCCTGTCGCGCTGGCTCCGATCAACAAGGTGATCCAGTTTACCTCGCCCAGACGCAGCGCGATCGAATAGAGCATCTCCGGCAAGGTATGACCTTCGGCACGAATGCCGAGGATATGTTTGATCTGGCTTGTCGCGATTAGAATACCCGACGCGGTGATAAAACCCGCGATGACCGGGTGGCTCAGAAAATTGGCAATGAAGCCAAGTTTGAGCACCCCCATCAGGACCAGAAAGCTCCCCGACAAGAAGGCCAGCGTGAGGGTCGCGACGACATACCCCGCCGTGCCCTGTTCGGCCACTTGCCCCACAGCAGATGCTGTCAACAGCGACACCACCGCAACCGGACCAACCGCAAGCGCCCGGCTGGTGCCAAAAACCGCATAGAGCAGGATAGGCGCGATGGAGGCATAGATCCCGGCTTCGGGCGGCAATCCCGCCAAAAGGGCATAGGCCAACGACTGCGGGATCAACATGATCGTCACGATCACCGCCGCTATGAGATCATTCGACAGGGCGGATTTGTCGTAGTCCCGGCCCCATACGAGGATGGGGAAATATTGGCGAAAGCTCGGCATTCTTCTTTGGGTTCCTTATGCAGCCAATCGCGCCCGGGCAGGGCCCGCTACGCGATGGTGATGCGAAGATCAGAGGCCATTCAGAGGCACCTTGAGCATGGGATGCCCGTCTTTGTCGGTGGGCACCTCGCCTGCCCGCATGTTGACCTGCAGGGATGGAATGATGAGCTTCGGCATATCAAGCTGCGCGTCCCGCTGGGTGCGGAATTTGACAAACTCCTCCTTCGAGATGCCGCCGCCAACGTGGATATTATGGGCCTTTTCGTCGCCCACCGTAGTCTCCCACGCGATGTCTCGCCCGTTCGGGCCATAGTCGTGGCACATGAACAGCCGCATCTCGTCCGGCAGCGCCAGCACCTTTTGGATGCTGTCATACAGGGTTCCAGCGTCACCGCCGGGGAAATCCGCGCGGGCAGAGCCGCCATCGGGCATAAACAGCGTATCGCCGACAAAGGCTGCATTTCCCATCACATGTACCATACAGGCGGGCGTGTGACCGGGCGTATACATCGCAAAAGCCTGCATCGAGCCGATCATATAGGTGTCGCCGTCCTCCAGCAGTCGGTCGAACTGGGAGCCATCGCGCTGAAACTCCGTGCCTTCATTGAAGATCTTGCCGAAAGTGTCCTGCACCACCATGATCTTGGCACCGATTGCGATCTTACCGCCCAGCTTCTCTTGGATGTAGGGCGCGGCCGAGAGGTGATCCGCATGAACATGGGTCTCGATGATCCACTCCAGCTTTAGCCCCTGCGACGTGATGTGATCGATCAATGCATCGGCATGCTCATAGGTGATCCGCCCCGCCGCATAGTCGATGTCCATCACGCTGTCGATGATGGCGCAGGCGGACGACGCGGGATCCTTTACGATATAGCTGATCGTGTTTGTAGCCTCGTCAAAGAAAGCCTGAACCTCGGGTTTGACGTCCATATTCACAGGGTAATGGGCCATAGAATCCGCTCCGGATAGCATGTGGATTAAGAGGTGACGTTACTGGGCAAGTTTGAAAGAAGACGGCGCAGAAAAAAACCGCCAATGACTGCGAGGAGGAACAGCGCGACCTCCCAGCGGCCGGTGCCCAGGGCCGGGATCGCCGCACCAGGACAAAAGCCGGCGATGCCCCAGCCAACCCCAAAGAGCGCCGCACCCCCCACCAGTTTTGAGTCGATCAAGGTCGAAGAAGGGATCTGAAAGCGCCCCTCAAAAAGCGGTGCCTGCCGGCGCCAGACCAACCGGTAGCCGATAAATGTGATGGTAAGCGCGCCGCCCATCACAAAGGCGAGGCTTGGATCCCACCCCCCTGCAATATCAAAGAAATTCAGAACTTTGGCGGGATTCATCATCCCAGAGAGCGCGATCCCGACGCCAAAGACAAGGCCGGTCAGAACAGTATAGATAAATCGCATCTTGTTAGCCTCCAAAAACGTGACGGATCAGGAATACGGTTATGGCCGCGGTTGCCATGAAGGTGGGGACCGCTACGATAGAGCGCAGCGAAAGCCGCGAGAGGCCGCAAACGCCATGCCCGGATGTGCAGCCAGAACCAAGGCTTGCGCCGAAGCCAACAATCACGCCGCCAATGACGATCATGGCGGGACTTGAGGGAACCGAAATGGCAGGCATCACGCCGGTGGCGAAATAAATCGCTCCGGGCGCGAGCAGCGTGCCGAGTATGAGCGCGACGCGCCAAGACAGTTCTTCTCGCGAAGTCACAAAGACTGTGCCCGACAGAATTCCTGTTGCCCCCAAGATGCGGCCCAGTCCGAGCATCAGCAGAACGGCTGCCAGGCCAATCAAGGTCCCGCCCCCAAATGACAACACAGGCGTAAAGTCAGTTTGCATTTTTATCTCCGACAGGTTTTGAGACCAAAGATGGTGTAGAGGGGACAGACCCGCGTCATCGCCACCACCAGCATTACCACAGCAACCGCGATTACGCCGTATCGCACGATAGCGCTTTGAAAGAGCGCAAGGTCGCTCATCAGCGCAAGATACAAGAGTCCCAGCCCCAGTGCCGCGCGCAAGATCCGGTCAAGTGTTCCGACATTCATCGCCATGCCATTCTCCAATTAGATCGTTGACCAAAATCTAACCGGTTGGCGCGTCAGCTTCAGTGATATTGTCACCCAAGCGGTTTTTGGTGGCTGCAGCCTCAGACGCTCGCGGCCATGGCGCGCAATGCGGCGCGGTTCAATATGGTGATGCGCCCTCGAGATTGGCTGATCATTTCCCGCTTTTGAAAGTCGTGCAGCACCCGCGAGATTACCTCGCGAGCGGTTCCCAATTCGCTGGCAATCTGCTGGTGCGTCGCCGCGATTTCACTATCTGCGCCCGCGAGTGTCAGGAGTCGGTCGGCAAGGCGCACATCAATGCGCCCGAAGGCCACATCATCCACCACCCGCAGCAGATCAATGAGCCGGCGTGAATAGGCTGCAAACACAAAGGAGCGAAATGCGGGTTCCTCGGCCACCAATTGGTCAAAAGTAGACTTCGGGAGCTGAATGACGGTCACATCGGTTTCGGCAATGCCCTCGGCGTTATAGGCCTCCTCAGCGAGCATGCAGGCGGTTGTCAGGACACAGCTTTCACCCGCATCCACACGGTAGAGCACGATGTCGCGGCCATTGTCCGAGCTTTGCGAGACCCTGATGGTCCCTTTGAGCAGAAACAGCAGACTGTCCGGCAGGTTGGCCGGACCAAAGACTTCCTGCCCTTTTTTGTAGGTCTGCGCATGGCTCACCCGTTCGAGGCGGGTACGGGTGGCATCGGGCAAGGCTCGGGTGCCCTGAAAATGCGCGGTCCAATCTGCGATCTGCATGACAGTGTTCTATCCTTGGGTGAACAATTGATAGCCGGGATGAGCCACGGCGCACAGACTGGAAATCGGCGCAGCACCGATCCAGGTTGTGCGCTCCATCACAAACAACGCGTCGCCGTCATGGCTTTGCAGGACGTCCTGATCGCTCGGGGTGGCTTTGCGGGCATAGAGACGCAGATCGCAGCGGCTGTAGGGACGATTGCGCACCAGCCATTCATTGGCGTTCTCCCGTGTCAGGTCCACGTCGGCGATTTCGGGAACTGTCTCTAGGCAGATCCAGCGATCTTCAAAGATGTAGGGGCGGTTATCCGCAAGATGCAGCGCCTCGACCCGCAACATGTCGCGGGGTTCAGAGAGAGCAAAGTTAGCCATGATCGCAGGCGGGGTCGGCTGGACCGATTTGCGCAGCAAACGGTGCCGATACTGGCTCCCCCGTCGCTCCACTTCGAGCCGGGTGATCGGGATGTCCAAGGTCGCCCGCGTGACCGGATCCCGCCGGACGGTGGTGCCACCACGGCGCTTGCGCTCGACCACCCCGCTCTGCGCCAGATCGCGCATTGCCCGATGAACCGTTGAGCGCGCGCAGCCAAATTGCAGGGCGAATTCCTCGTCGCGCGGCAGCTTGTCTCCCGGCCCATAGGTCGAGTTCAAGATCATGCTGCGAATACTGTCCCGGATCTCCATCCAGGAATGTCGTCGCTTCTCCACCATCTGCCACCCTCAAGGTCAACCGCCACCCATTGCCTGATAATTGTGCAAGCCCCTGCTTGTCCAGATTGCCTTGGCTAAAGGGTGCGAGGAAGATTGACAACAATATGTACCTACATATTAAAGTAAAGCACCTACAAAACAAAACCGAGTCTGCATCCGGCGCGCGCCAGATCGCAGACCTACCGACAGAGGACTGGACACATGCAAAGACGCGCGTTTCTCAAGACTGGTGCCATGGGCGCAGCCGCCACAGCCTTGGCGAGCCCGGCGATTGCCCAAGGAAAGATGCAATGGAAGCTGGTCACAGCCTGGCCCAAGAACCTGCCGGGGCCGGGGGTTGCCGCACAGATGCTGGCAGACCGCATCACAACGCTGTCGGGCGGACGTATTGAGGTCAAACTCTTCGCTGCAGGCGAGCTTGTGCCGGGGCGCGGCGTCTTTGATGCGGTCTCCGAAGGCACGGCAGAGCTCTATCATGCGGTTCCGGCCTACTGGGGGTCCAAATCCAAGGGCATTTTGCTTTTTGGCTCGCAGCCCTTTGGCCTGCGCGCAGACGAGCAGTTTGGCTGGCTCTACCATGGTGGCGGTCAGGCGCTCTATGACGAGATGTATGGCCGCTTTGGTATCAAGCCTTTCCTCTGCGGTAACTCCGGCCCGCAATGGGGCGGCTGGTTCAAAACCGAGATCAATTCCGTCGAAGACCTGAAGGGGTTGAAGTTCCGCACCACGGGCCTTGCCTCCGAAATGGCGTCGAAACTCGGCATGGCAGCCGAAGCCACCAGCGGACCGGCCATGTTCCAAGGCCTGCAAACGGGTGCATTGGACGCAGGCGAGTTTATCGGCCCCTGGACCGACAGCGCACTTGGCTATTACCAGGTCGCCAAGAACTACTACTGGCCCGGCGTGGGTGAACCCTCTTCTGCCGAGGAATGCGGGGTAAACGCTGACGTCTTTGCCGAACTGCCGGATGATCTCAAACAGGTTGTCTCGCTGGCCTGCGAAAGCCTCTACAATCCGGTCTGGACGGAATACACCACCAAGCACGCACTGGCGCTGAAGAAAATGGTCGAAGAGGACGGCGTTCAGGTCAAGATGTTCCCGTCCGACGTGATCGAGGCCATGGGCACCGCAGCAGCAGAAGTCATCTCTGAGCTGCGCGAAGACGAAGACGAACTTGTGCGCCGTATCACCGAGAGCTTTATCAGCTATCGCGACAGTGTGGGCGGCTACATGACCTATGCCGACAACGGCCAGATGAACGCCCGCGCCTCGGTTATGGGCTACTGATTACGACACCAATCTGCCGGCGCTCATAATAACCGAGCGCCGGCTTTTTTCTTGAAAGAGGGGGCAGGATGATACGGGTTGCCGATGCTTTGGATGGCATCAATCGCGGGCTTGCGCATGTGATCCGCTGGTTGGCGCTGCTGATGGTTCTGGTTCAATTCGCCATCGTCGTGGGGCGATATGTCTTTGGTGTGAACTCTATCGCGGCACAGGAGAGCGTGCTCTATATGCACTCTGCGCTTTTTATGCTGGCGGCGGGTTACACGCTGCTCGTGGACAAACATGTGCGTGTGGACGTGTTTTTTGCAGGCCTGAGCCCGGCCGGGCAACGCCGCGTCGATGTCTTTGGGCACCTGTTCCTGCTGATGCCGTCCATGACCGCCCTTCTCTATTGGTCCTGGCCGTCGGTGCGCAATTCCTGGTCGATCCTTGAAGGACCGCTCGCAGTAGGCGGCATCGAAGCGGTTTTTCTGCTGAAATCCCTGATCCCCGCGTTTTGCGTGCTGGTCATGCTGCAATCGCTCTCCCTACTGATCCGCCTGCTCTTTGAAAGTGATCGCCGATGACTTCCTCCCTCGACCTGATCATGTTTGCCGCCTTGATGGCGGCCATACTCATGGGATTTCCGGTCGCCTTCTCGATTGCGGGCATCGCTGTATTTTTTGCCTATCTGGGCTGGATGCTGGGGGTGATGGATATTTCGCTCCTTGGCGCCTTTGGCCAGCGGGTGTTTGGACTTCTGAGCAATGAGGTGCTGATCGCCATTCCGCTGTTTGTGCTGATGGGTGCAATCCTCGAAAAGAGCCGTATCGCAGAAGAGCTTCTGGACACGATGGGGCGTCTTTTTGGGCAGCTCAAAGGCGGTCTCGGAATTTCCGTTGTATTGGTTGGAGCGCTTCTGGCGGCGTCCACCGGCATTGTGGGCGCAACCGTTGTCGCAATGGGCATGATCGCGCTGCCGGCGATGTTGCGGGCTGGTTATGACCCAAGAGTCGCCTCGGGCATCGTCTGCACGGCGGGCACGCTGGGACAGATCATTCCACCCTCGACGCTGCTGATCATCCTCGCCGATGTTATGTCCAACGCCTATCAACAGGCCCAATACGAACAGGGAAAGTTCGCTGTCGAAGCCTTGTCAGTGGGCCAATTCTTTGCCGCGGCCCTGATCCCAGGGCTTGTACTGGTGGTACTTTATCTTCTGTATATCCTGATCCGGGGCCTTCTGCGCCCCGAGGACATGCCTTCGGCTCCGGCTGGCATTGCGCGACCTCATCGCACCGAAGTGTTGCGGGCGGTGGTGCCCCCGATCCTTTTGATCTTTGCCGTGCTGGGCGCGATCCTTGGTGGCGTTGCCACCCCGACCGAGGCCGCCTCGGTCGGAGCCATCGGCGCGTTGTTGATGGCTGGTCTCAGGACCGGAGGCCCGCTTCGCAGCATCTTGCTTGGCGCGGGCGCGCTGATTGCCCTCGGCATCTTGTCGGGCCTGCACCCCGTCCGCCTGCAGCGCAACGATCTGAGCAGCATGGATCTGGTGATAGGCTTGATTTATGCGCTGCTCGCAGCTGCCGGCGCCATTGCGGTGCTCCTGTCTCTGCGCGCGGGTCTGAAGAAGCGCATCCTGCATGATGCGGTCACCTCTACGGCCACCATGACCTCGATGATCTTTGCCACCATGCTCGCAGCGAGCATGTTCTCTCTTGTTTTCATTGGCCTTGGAGGAGAGGACCGCGTTGCGCATATCCTGAGCGAGTTGCCCGGCGGTCCCTCTGGGGCGCTCTTGTTCTCCATGTTGTTTATATTTGTGCTGGGATTCTTTCTCGACTTTGTCGAGATCTCCGTAATCGTCTTGCCACTGGTGACGCCAACCTTGATCCTGATGGGACATGATCCGGTCTGGCTCGGGATCTTGATCGCGATTAACCTTCAGACGTCCTTCCTGACACCACCCTTCGGCTTTTCGCTGTTTTACCTGCGAGGAGCCGCCCCAAAGGAGATCACAACGCGCCATATCTATCAGGGCGTCATCCCCTTCATAGGTTTGCAGGTGCTTGGAGTGATCCTGGTCTGGTTCATCCCCGGTCTGGCCACATGGCTTCCCGAGGCCATCTTCTGACGAACAACCATGACGACAAAAGCAAAACGCCGGGGCAAGATCCACCCCGGCGTTTTTTGTTTCTCGCTTTGGTCAGCTGCCGGGCTTTTGTTTCTGAAACAGAAGCGACAGAAGGCCAAGTACAGCTGAGATAATGATCAGCAGCAAGGAGACGGCATTCAGAACCGGCGTCGAGCCCTGTTTGAGCTTGTCAAACATCGTGATGGTCAACGGCGAGTCCGAGCCCACCAGCATCAAGGTGGTGTTGAAATTCTCAAAGCTCATGAGGATCGACACGACTGCCGATGCCACGATAGCAGGCAAAAGGAACGGCAATGTGATCTGCCGTATTGCGCCCCATTTGCTTGCGCCAAGGTTCAAGGCGGCTTCTTCAAGGCTCGGGTCGAACTTCTGAAGACGCGCGGTGATCACCAGGGTTGCGAAGGTGGTGATAAAGGAGAACTGACCAAGGATCACCAGCGGCAACCCCGGGCGCAGCCCGTCAAACCACATGCCCGTCGCATCCTCCAGCGCGTTTGCAGCAGAACTCGAAAACACCAGAATGGAGATCCCGAGGATCACGCCGGGGATAATCAGCGGCATCAGCATCAGCATGTAGAGCAGTGCCTTGCCGCGGAATTCATGGCGGACGAACAGAAAGGCGTTGCAAGTGCCAACCGCCACCGCGAGCCCGGAGACCCAGAGCGCGACAAAACCAGACGTTCCAATGGAGCGCAGAATGGAGCGTTCGTTGAACACGCCGATGAATGGCGCCTCATTGCCAAAAAACCATGCCAGCGTGAAACCTTCCCACGGCAGCGATGGGAAAACGCTGTTGTTGAAGGCAAAGACGCAAACCACGGTCAGTGGCAACGCAAGATAAATGAAGAACGCGGTGACGTAGGCCCGGTAGCACCATTTGGCGAAGCCGGGCTGGGGAACAGTAGGTATCATGAGCGCCCCATCGTTTTAGAGAGTGTCTGGCCCGAGAGTTTCAGACCAAGGAAAACCACCAGCGACGACAGCGCCAGCAGCAAGAAGCCAAAGGCCGAACCGAGCTCCCAGTTAAACCGGGTAATGAACTGCGTGTAGATCATGCCCGTGAACCAAAGGCTGTCTTTCCCGCCCAGCAGGATCGGGGTGAGATAGTTCCCGAGCGAAAGCATGAACACAACGATACAGCCTGAAACGATCCCCGGCATCGCGTGAGGGATGACGATCTCGCGCATGATGGAGGTGCTGGTGCCCCCCAGATCATATCCCGCTTCGATCAGACTGTCGTCGAGGCTGTCGAGCGTTGTCACAAGTGGCACAACCATAAAAAGGATCGACGTGTAGACGAGACCCACCATGATTGCTGCATCATTGTAGAGCATCTCGACCGGGCCACTCACGAGACCAAGAGATTGCAGGGCATTGGAGAACACGCCCGTTTCGCGCAACAGGATCATCCAGCCAAAGGTGCGCACGAGCTCTGAGACCCAGAACGGGATCATGCACATCAGAAACAGAACTGTTTTAGTGCGCCCGCGGGTAAGCTTGGCAATGTAGTAGGCGATTGGAAATCCAAGTACCAAGGTCAGCGCAGTGGCAAGGATCGACATGATCGCAGTGCGAGCAAAGGTGCGCCAATAGAGCGGCTCGGTAAAAAACGCCGCGTAATTCCCAAAGCCGGTTTCATACTCGCGCGGGCCCACTTTCTCGCTGATCGACACCAGAAAGAGCCCCACATGGGGCAGGATGATCAGCACCACCAGCCACAACAGGATCGGGGCGAGCAGCAGGTAGAACCCCAAACGGGAGGCGTCGGAGGTCATCATCCCGCCTCCACCGCAGCAAAACAACGCGCATCCGTTGGGCGCCAGCGGGTGAACAGCTTGTCCCCTTTTTGCAGGGTGGCAAAATCGCCAGTCTGCGGCAACGCGACTTTCAGAAGCTCACCCGCCGCACCGCGCACGCTCACCGTGCTGTTAGCGCCATTGAAGAGTACCGTCTCGACGACACCGGGGCTGACATTCGCGGCATCGTCGCCTTCGTTTGTGGTGGGTGAAAGCGCGATTGCCTCCGGACGCAGGAAGATCTGCGCGCGCTGGCCTTCACTCAGATCAGAGTTTGCAGCCTCAACCCGCATCTGCGCACCGGTCGGGGTCTCAAAGGTCAGCATCGCTCCATTTTTGGATTTGAGCTTGGCATCAAATTTGTTCGCGTCCCCCACAAATCCGGCCACGAAGGCGGTCGAGGGATGGTGATAGACCTCATGAGGCGCTCCGATTTGCTCAAAGCGCCCCTTGTTCATCACGGCGATGTTGTCGCTCATCACCAGAGCCTCGGATTGGTCGTGGGTGATGTAGACAAAGGTCGTGTTGAACTCGGCCTGCAGCGCCTTCAGCTCCACCTTCATATGTTCGCGAAGCTTAAGATCGAGCGCCCCGAGAGGTTCGTCCAGCAACAGGACGTCTGGCTCTAGCACCATACAACGGGCGATGGCTACGCGCTGCTTCTGGCCGCCAGAGAGCTGATCGACACGACGCGCAGACACCCCCGGAAGGCCCACGCGCTCCAGAACTTGCTCCACACGCGTTTTGATTTCCGCCTTGCCGACGCCACGTTGACGCAGACCAAACCCGACGTTGTCACCAATGTTCATCGTGGGAAACAGCGCCAGATGCTGAAACACCATCGACACGGGGCGCTTGTTCGGCGCCACGCCGATCATGGACTTGCCCTTGATCCGCAGATCGCCGCTGCTCGGGGATTGAAATCCCGAAATCATTCGCAGCAGCGTTGTTTTTCCGCAGCCCGAGGGGCCTAAAATGGAAAAAAAGGAGCCTTGAGGCACCTCAAAGCTGACACGGTCTACAGCTCTGAAATCGCTGAAGTCTTTTACCAGATCGCGGCATTCCAAATCGGGGTGAGAGTCTGTCAAGTTGTAACCTCGTGATTGAGAAAGGGCACCCTGCAACGGGTGCCCTCCACTGAATTTTGTGGGTGCGATTAGTTGGCCGCGTTGATCCGGTCGAGGCTTGCCCCTTCCATCGCTTCGAGACCTGCGGGCACCGGGGGATACCACTTGATGTTGTCGATCGCCTGCTGGTCAAAGCTGCTCTGGTAGCGCGCTTTGAGGTCCGCATCGACAGCTGCATCACCATCAACCGCTGCAGTGAAGTTCCCGGCGGTGTTGGTGATCATCGCCGCGATTTCCGGGCGCATCACAAAGTTGATCCAGTCATAGGCCGCATCATCTGCACGGCCACGGGCAGGCAGAACAAAGGTGTCGATCCAACCCAGCGCACCGGACTTTGGTGCAACAAAGGTGATATCGGGGTTGTCAGCGTTGAGCTGCCAGCCACCGGTATCCCAGGCCATGGACGCCACAACTTCGCCGGAGCGCAGCAGGTTTTTGATCTCGTCGCCACCATCCCAATAGGTTTTGACGTTGGCTTTACACTCGGTGAGTTTCGCTTCGACCTGATCGAGGATCCCCTGATAAGCAGCGCTATCGCCATAGGCCGCAAACGGGTCCAGACCCATGGAATAGGCGAAACCAATCAGAGTCGGGCGCTTCAAACGATAAGAAACCTTGCCTGCAACCGAGTCGTCGCAAAGATCACTGTAGTCCTGCACATTGCCGGCCATCTCGGTGTTCACCACAAGACCGCTGGTGCCCCAGACATGCGGTACGCCGTAGACTTCACCCTCAAAGGTCGTGTTTGCAGCGGTCGCGCTCAGCATCGACGGAATGAACAGATCCGCATTGATGCGGGACATATCGATCGGCTTGTAGATGCCGAACTCTTCCTGCGCGCTGGTGATGCGGTCCTGGCTCGGCTGGGCCAGATCAAAACCGCCGCCATTGGTGGCGCGCAACTTTGCGATCATCTCTTCGTTGTTCGAGGTGGTCACTTCGACTGTGTGGCCGGTTTCTTCTTCGAATTTCGCAATGACGTCCTCGGGCGCGTAGCCGCCCCAAGTCAGAAGGCGCAGCGTTTCCGCCCCTGCCATCATCGGTAGTGTTGCCATCGCGGTTGTGACCACCGCGATACGGCTGAATTGCGCAAGCTTATCTGTCATGGTGAAATTCCCCTTCTGTTGTCGTTGGCGACCAAAAGCACAGGCGCTGATGGCCCAAGCGCACCGCAAAGCAGGTCAAGATCCCTGACATCTGTTTCCGGCAGATCAAAACGCAGCACGCTCCCTTGTTGACGCCAGCCGACCCTCGGCAGAGTCGGCTGTTCGCTCTTTTTCGAAGCGTGCCGCAGTCGAATGTATAATTCAACATTATTATTTCTGTTACATATAATGCTGCATTATGATTGGGTCAGGACAAGTGACTTTGGGTGAGAGGATAACGGGATGATTGGGGACGAACCGATTCGCATCAGACAGCTTCAAGCCCTTAATATTCTTGCAGAAAGTGGGACGATGAGCCTGACCGCAAAGGCGATGAACATCTCTCAGCCTGCGGTGAGTCGGCTGCTGTCAGATCTGTCCAAAGAACTTGGATACCCGCTTTTTTCTCGCAGCGGACGCCGGCTCACGCTCACACGTGAGGCACAGTACCTCTTGCCAGAGATTCAGCGGATCTTTGGGGCCATGGGCCAAATCCGAAACCTGCGCCAGAACATTCAGGATGGTACCAGCGGCCATCTGAAGATCGCCTGCCTGCCCGGATTCTCCACGAGTCACTTGCCAGGTGTGGTGGCCGATTTCCTGGCGGCGCGCCCCAAAACCACCCTTACGATCGAACCGGACCGCCCCGAGCGGATTCTCGACTGGGTCATCGGTGAGCAATATGACTGTGGCATCACGGATGGATTTCGCTCACATCACGCGCTGGACAGCAAGACGATCCCCATTCGATGTGTTTGCATTTTCCCCGAAGGCCACCCTCTCGAAGCCAAGTCCATCATCCACCCCGAGGACCTGGCAGGAGAGCGCATTGCCCATGATCGCTTTGGCAGTGAGTTCTACCTGCGCCTGCGCGACATCCTTGATGCGGAAGGCATTGCGATGGACAATTTCATTGAGACCCGGCAGTTCACCTGCGCATGTGAACTGGTTTCCAAAGGGGTCTGTGTCTCGGTCGTAAGCGAACTTGATGCGCAAGAATACATCGGCAAAGGCGTCAGCTTTCGCCCCTTTTCTGCCAATATCACGCACCAGCTTTCTCTGGTCTGGCCGCGCCATACGCCCACGTCAATTCTCACCCTTGAGTTCCTCGGGCTCTTTGAAAAAAGCCTTGAGCCTTACGCTCTGACCGGGACCTGATCTCGCATGCTCCGGTCCGCAGATCGCAAATTTCTTCCGGGATCTTCGTTGACGGAGCATCGTTCCGGGAACAGGTGAAAAACTCGATGAAATTGCGCAGAATGGATCTTGTGTTTTCAAATCCCGCAGGATAAACGCTGCCCACAGCGAGGATGTGGTCCTCGCGCTCAGCACCGGATGCGATTTGACGTACAACCCAGCGCGTCAGTTGCAGACATATAGTGCGGAGTGCCCCTATAGCTCAGCTGGTAGAGCAACTGATTTGTAATCAGTAGGTCCGCGGTTCGAGTCCGTGTGGGGGCACCATTCTTATCAAAATTGCCAAACGCGAAGTGAGCCTCAGTTGAGAGGCCCTGCACATTGTATTTTGGAATAAATCACCACCGCGAGAGCGCGGATTCATCGGAGTTCTTGGCCTCGACCCAATCCGCAGAGCCGTCTTCAAGGATTTCTTTCTTCCAAAACGGGGCGCGGGATTTGAGGTAGTCCATCAGATATTCTGCAGCCTCAAAGGCAGCAACACGGTGACGGGCGGCCGTCGCGACCATCATGATCTGATCTCCGGGCGCCAGGCGACCGTGGCGGTGGATTACCAGCGCATCGGTCAGCTCCCAGCGCGTGGCAGCGTCTGACGCGATGTTGGCCAGCGCTTTTTCGGTCATGCCCGGATAATGCTCAATCTCCATCACCGCCATGGCACCACCGTCGGCTTCTCGTACTACGCCGGTGAAAGTGACCACGGCCCCAGCTCCTTTTGCACCTTGTGCAAACGCTTCGGCTTCTGCAGCAAAATCAAACGGCGCCTCCTGCACAACCACCCGCATCGACTCAGCCTCCGGTCATCGGCGGAAAAAACGCCACCTCTCGTACGCCCTCCAGAGGCGCATCAAACTCCGCAAGCTCCTGGTCCAGTGCCACGCGCAACGCCGACAGATCCGCAAAGGCTGCAGCATAACGCTCCTCGCGCGCCTTCAGCTCTTCGACCAGTTCCGCCACCGTCACGGCAGAGGTCTCGACCGTTTCCTTGGGCAAGCCGATGCGCTCGCGCACCCATGCAAAATAGAGAACATCCATCAGCGCGTCTCCTTCAGATATGGCAGAGCCTTTTTCAGATAATCAAACCCGGTGATGAGCGTCAGGGCCGCCGCAATCCAGAGCAGCCACAGGCCGATACGGCCCGACCAGATCATGCCCTCGAAGTAGAACCTAAGCCCCTGCGTGTCCTCGATGACCCCGCTGAGCACATCATTCACCATCTGCGCATCCATGCCAAACCCACCCATGCCGAGGTGGTGCTCAAATATGCCCTGTGAAAATAATGTTGCAATCGCGATCATCTGCGCCGTCGTTTTCCACTTGGCGAGTTTGGTGACTTTGAGAGAGCCTGCCGTGTCGCCCAGATACTCCCTGAGGCCGGATACAAATACCTCTCGAAATAGGATCACCGTGGCGGGTAGAACCAGCCAGGCCGTCCAATGCGAGGTCGAGTATCCCACGAGGATCATGAGCGCGATCACCACCATCGCCTTGTCCGCGATTGGGTCGAGCATAGCGCCCATTTTGGTTTCCTGCTTCCAGCTGCGGGCCAGATAACCGTCGAACCAATCGGTGATCGCCGCCCCCACAAATAAAACCAGCGCAAACCAATCCGCATGAGGGCGACTGAAAAACAGAAACATCACCGCCAGCGCTGGCGCCGCCAGCAGCCGCAGGACCGTGAGGATATTGGGCAAATTCCAGATCATAAGCGCATTCCTACAGTCTGGTTCGACTGTCGGGAAGGGACAATTCGCGCGTGGGATGATCTTCGCCACTTCTGCCGCAGGCCGTAGTGCGTGAAACTCTGGACCGAGGCCGCCGTAGGGCGCCTCGGGCGAGGGTCTCATCAAGGGCAGTTCGCAGGAGATGACCACCCTACGCCTGACTCGCCTCAGTAGATCTTTGGCACGTAAAGTTCGTCCGGCAGGACCCTGCGCTCATAGCTCGGATTATACTCGCGATCCGGCAGATTGACCTTTTCACTCGGGACATCGTGATAGGGAATTTTGGTCAGAAGGTGCTCGATGCAGTTCAGGCGTTCGCGCTTTTTGTCGTTGCCTTCGACGATATACCAAGGTGCCTCGTCGATATTGGTGCGAAAAAACATATCCTCTTTGGCCTTGGTGTACTGCTCCCAGCGAATGCGGCTCTCCAGATCCATGGGCGAAAGCTTCCACTGCTTCATCGGGTCATGAATGCGCATCAGGAATCGCAATTGCTGTTCCTCATCGGTGATCGAGAACCAGTATTTCAGCAAGATGATACCAGAGCGCACAAGCATGCGTTCAAATTCCGGAACGTCTTGAAAAAACTGTTCAACCTGATCGTCTGTGGCAAAGCCCATCACGCGCTCGACACCGGCGCGATTGTACCAGGAACGGTCAAAAAGCACGATCTCGCCCGCAGCCGGCAGATGCGGGACATAGCGCTGAAAATACCATTGGCTCTGCTCACGGCGGCTCGGCGCTGGCAAGGCCACCACACGCGCAACTCGCGGATTGAGCCGCTGGGTGATGCGTTTGATCACACCACCCTTGCCAGCACTGTCGCGTCCCTCAAAAAGGATGCAGACTTTGGCGCCGGTATGCTGCACCCAATCCTGCACCTTGATCAGCTCTGCCTGCAGACGCAGCAGGTTGCGGAAATACACTTTGCGATCAAGCATTTCAGGATGCTGGGCGCGATAGATCTTGCGAAGCTCCATGGACAGCATGGGCTCGGCGAATTCGATTTCGAAGTCCTCGTCCAGCGTGTCCTGCAGCTCGGCTTCCAACCACTCGAAAGATGTGTTGTCCTGTTCGCTGCTCACACTGTGTCTCCTTTGAATGATGCGGGTTCGCTAATGCATATAGCTGGCATGTGATCCTTTGATGTCAGATGGCGGCGCGAAGGTCCAAATTCAGCCGGTTAGACGAAAAATAGTCAGCCACCCCAATTTGTGCCCGGATCAAAGGCGCACACAAGGGCAACAGCGGATTTTTCACCCTAACCGCCTACCTTACCGCCTAGCCAACCGGAAGTGCGGTCGTTTTGAACACGGTCCGCAGGGCAAAGCTAGATTGCATCTGAGCCACGCCTGGTAGGCGTGTCAAATGCTGGCGGTGGATACGGGCAAAGTCGTCGGTGTTTTCCGCTACCACTTTGAGGATATAGTCAGCTGTGCCCGCCATCAAATGGCACTCCAGAACATCGGGAATGCGCGCCACAGCCTTTTCAAAGGCATCAAGCACCTCATCCGCTTGGGTCTGAAGCGTGATCTCCACGAACACCGTTGTCGGCACACCAAGTTTGCGGGCATCGAGCAGCGCGACATAGTTTCGGATATAGCCCTCGCTCTCAAGCCGCTGCACCCGCCGATGACAGGCCGAAGCTGAGAGGTTTACGGTCTCGCTCAGATCACTATTGGAGATCCGACCTTGTTTCTGTAGCACCGCGAGGATTCGACGATCCACCTGATCCAGAGCCAAATGACTTACCTCTTCTTGCGTGAAATTCGTACTTAGTCGAAGAAACTTCGAAAGTCGAGTTTTCATTGTGCCTACAAAAGCAGCACATTTGCACAAATGCATGTAAGGATCGGGCAAGATGGGAACGGAGGAAACCCAATGAGAATCGGATGCCCAACGGAAATTAAGCCGCAGGAATTTCGCGTCGGCATGACGCCGGACGCCGCGCGCGAGGCTATTGCACATGGACATCAGGTGATGATCCAGAAAGGCGCAGGCCTCGGCGCAGGTTTTCCCGATGAGGATTACATCGCGGCGGGTGCGGCCATTATCGACACGGCCGAGGAGATTTTTGCCGACGCCGATATGATCGTCAAAGTGAAAGAGCCGCAGGCGGTCGAACGCAAGATGCTGCGGGAGGAACAACTGCTGTTCACCTACCTGCATCTGGCGCCAGATCCCGAACAGACTCATGACCTGCTGGCGTCGGGCTGTACAGCGATTGCCTATGAAACCGTGACGGACGACCGTGGTGGACTGCCGCTCCTTGCACCGATGTCTGAAGTGGCGGGCCGTCTGGCGCCGCAGGTTGGCGCCTACACCCTGCAAAAGGCCAATGGTGGACGCGGCGTGCTGATGGGCGGCGTTCCCGGCGTTGCCCCTGCCAAGGTGGTGGTTGTCGGTGGCGGCGTTGTGGGCACCCATGCGGCCAAGATCGCTGCTGGTATGGGCGCGGATGTGACGGTGCTGGACCGGTCCCTGCCCCGTCTCAAATATCTGGATGATGTCTTTGGCGGCACCTTCAAGAATCGGTATTCCACGGCCGGCGCCACCGCAGAATTGATCCGCGACGCCGATATGGTCATCGGTGCGGTATTGATCCCCGGCGCTGCCGCTCCAAAGCTTGTCTCGCGCGCGGACCTCTCGGACATGAAGCCCGGTGCAGTTCTGGTGGACGTGGCGATCGACCAAGGCGGCTGCTTTGAAACCTCGCGCGCCACGACCCATGCGGATCCGATTTATGAGGTGGACGGCATCATGCATTACTGCGTTGCGAATATGCCCGGCGCTGTCGCGCGCACTTCGACGCAGGCGCTCGGGAACGCCACCCTGCCCTTCTTGCTCGCGCTTGCGGACAAAGGCTGGCGACAGGCCTGCGCAGATGACCCGCACCTGCTGAACGGCCTGAACGTGCATGCTGGCAAGCTGACCTATTACGCGGTGGGCAGGGCGCTTGGTCTTGATGTTCTATCACCGAGCCTTGCCCTGCGAGAGGGTACCTAAAGCCAGAGCGACAGCCACTCAGGTGATGCGACGCCCCCGTGCGCCGCGTCACCGCCAAGACATGCTTTTTAGAGCGTGAAGGACACAAATTCCCCCCCAATTTGCACAAAAAGCCCTCGATTTCCGCATGCTGTCTGGCGCAAATAGGGTATGCATGCTGTCCAACCTTCTGGATCGTGCAGAAATTTTCGCGCACTGAGATGTTTCGCCAGATGCGCACAAGACAAAGGTGGGGACTGATATGGAAGACATTATCGAACAAGCTGGCGCCTATTGGCCGCTCGTCGTCAGCGGTGCAAAAGCGCTGGTGGTGCTGGTACTTGGCTGGATAGCGGCCGGTATGATTTCCGGCGCGGTACGCAATCGCATCAACAAAACGCCACAAATTGACGAAACTCTCGGCAGTTTCGTGTCAAGCGTCGTACGCTGGGTTCTCTTGGCAATTGTATTGGTCGCAGTGCTCGGCGTCTTTGGCATCGAAGCCACCAGCCTTGTTGCCATGCTTGGCGCTGCGACCCTGGCTATCGGCCTCGCGCTACAAGGCACGCTGAGCGACCTGGCAGCCGGCTTTATGCTGATCCTGTTTCGCCCCTACAAACTGGGCCAGTTCGTCGATATTGGCGGCACGTCGGGCACGGTGAAGGATCTCAACCTCTTTGTGACCGAACTCGTTACGCCTGACAATGTGCAGATTATCGTCCCCAATGGTCAGGCCTGGGGTGCCATTATCACCAACTACTCGGCCCATGACACTCGCCGCCTCGACATCACCTATGGCATCGACTACGGCGACGACATCGAAAAGGCCAAAGCCATCATCCTGCGTCTTGCCGAAGCAGATGGTCGCGTTCTGACCAGCCCGGAGCCCTGGGTACGTGTCACCAATTTGGGCGATAGCTCTGTCGACATCTCCACACGCCTTTGGTGTGATGCAGGTGACTACTGGGAGCTGAAATGGACGATGATTCAGGGTGTGAAAGAGGCCTTTGACGCCGACGGGATCTCCATTCCTTATCCGCATAGCGTGGAAATCCAGAAACAAGCGTGATCGCGAGATCACTCGTGCGATCCGGCTCCTTGCCTTTGGGCAAGGGGTCCCTGCTCGAAATAGGGGCGCGGCGCCTTGGCCGGAGAAGTTCCCTGCGAGATTTTGGTCTTGGCAACAACCGGCGCCGTGCCAAACTTCAACGTCTGCCCATCATGGGCCTGGAATGCCCAACGGGCGAGCATGAATTGCAGGTTCTTGTGCGCCACCCCATGTGCATCTGTCGTTGTAACCGCCCGCCAGGCCCCCTCGCATTGTACAGGCAGTTGGATGTCATTGACGTCCCGCATCTTTCCACTCTGCAGCAAATCCCTTTGCTGAGCCTGCGCGTACATATAGCGAAGCTGCGTGTAAATCGCTTGGAAATGCGGCCTGCGACGACCGGCGAACACCGCGGTCACCTCTGTTCCCGCGGCATTGAAACCGCGCGCTGTGCAGTCGCCACGAGACGTGGTTCCAAAGACCGGAACCAGAGCCAGCTGAACCTGGATGATGCCCCCTTTGAACAGGCCACTATCCTCATATTCAGGTGTTACCGGCCCTGATTTTCTGCGATTTATTCGTGGCACGGGCGGCGGCATCAACATCATGTATTTGCAAAAGGAATACTGGCCAATCTTTGGCGGGATCTGGGCCAAGACTATCTCTGTGATTCCTTAAAAAAGGATAGCGCTCCCGCAACTTTGGGCGCGGGTTTTGGAAATCCTCATGACCGAAACCGCCTTCGGGAAACCTCCGCCCCCGGTGTCTGCTTACCGCGACATCATACGATGCATAATCAAGGTCGGTTTTCCTCTGTAGCTCCCCAGCTGATCGGACGCCTGATAACCGAGACGCTGCGCTACTCTGTGGGAAATATGATGCTCAGGATCAAAGATACAGCAGGTCTTGTCCCAGAGGGTCTCGGTCTCGGCCCAATGATGCATGCAGGCAACCGCCTCGGTTGCAATCCCCTTGCCATGAACCTGCGGCGACAATACCCACCCGGCTTCGGGCACGCCCTCCAGCGAAGGCGTGATGTCACGCCGGAAATTGGCAAAGCCAACATCACCGACATAGGCCCCCGTCTCGCGCAGGATCACGGCCCAAAAGCCATAGCCCAGCATCGACCAGTGGCCGATATATTTCATCAGCCGGGTCCAGCTTTCCTCTGGCGTCGACGGGGTTCCGGTGATGAAGCGAACCACCTCCGGCTCTGCCCACATCTGCGCCACTGCATCAAAGTCACCAAGCTCATGACGACGCAGGATCAGACGATCAGTCTCCAGCACCGGCGCCGTCATCCGGGGAGCTTTCCGGTCAGGACATAAGTAAGGATCTCGACAACCTGACGCGGCTCATCAGCAACCGCAAGCGCCGCCGCATGCACTTCTTTCAGCGCGTGCTGATGATCGGGCTGGCTCAACACGATGATGGATTTTCCAAGCGCCGCCGCATAGCCCGCATCAAAGGCTGCATTCCATTGCTTGTACTTGTCGCCAAATCGCACAACGACGATATCAGCATCCTCAATACCCTTGCGCGTACGGATCGCGTTCAGCTTGGCCCCTTTGTGATCGTGCCAGAACTTGCTGTCTTCTGCGCCAAGTATCGCCACGCCACAGTCATCTGACGCATCGTGATCCGTGACCGGGCTCGCAAACTGAACATCCAGATCGCGCGCACCCTCAATGATCTGCTCGCGCCAATCGGTGTGAATTTCACCCGAAAGATAAACCGTAAGAGCCATTTTTTCCTCCTGCCTTGCCGCGTGGGGCCTCAATTTGAACCAAGACCTATCCGCTCTTTCACGTAGCGCCAACCCCACCGATCAAAGTCCTAATCCACAACCCCGGTCATTTGGCTCTTGGGCTTCTTCTAACGACAAATATCCCGGGGAGCACGAGGGGCTGGCCCCTCGCACCAAATGAAAAGACGCGCCCCAACAGGGGCGCGCCAAATAAGTTCAGACGACAAGGGTGTTCTGATCAGCCGCGCAATACGCCGCCGGTCGCCTTGGAGACTTTCGCGACGATCTTCTCGCTGACGGCTTCGATGTCTTTTTCGGTGAGTGTCTTGTCAGCGGGCTGCAGTCTCACCGCAATCGCCAGGGACTTCTTACCGTCGCCAAGCGGCCCCCCAATGAATTCATCAAAGACGCGCACATCTTCGATCAACGTTTTGTCCGCGCCTGCCGCTGCGTTCACAACCGTGAGCGCTTCGACCTCTGAATCGAGCACAAAGGCAAAGTCCCGCTCCACCGCCTGCAGATCGCTGATTGCAAGCGCACTGCGGCTTGCACCAGATTTGCGCGGCAAGGGGATCTCATCAGGATAGATCGTAAAGGCAACGGCCGTCCCCTTGATCCCAAGCTCGCTCAGGGTTTTGGGATGCAGCTCGCCAAAGACGCCCAGTGTCTTTTTCGGACCAAGACAGATCCGACCGTGACGTCCGGGGTGCCACCAGGCATCCCCGCCGCGCAGGATCTGAACCTTGGCGGGCGCTCCGATGGCTGCCAGAATTGCCTCGGCATCCGCCTTGGCATCGAAAACATCCCAGTTGCGCGAGGCGCCGTGCACGTCCTTCGGGCCGTTGCGGTTCACCAGAAGACCCGAAATCTGGATGCGTTCCTCGCCCGGCTCCCCGCCGGTAAAGGCAGGTCCCACCTCAAACAGGGAGACATCCGCAAAACCACGCGCCTGGTTGCGCGCCGCCGCCTGCAACAAACCCGGCAAGAGGTCGGGGCGCAGATGCGACATCTCCGAGGAGATCGGGTTGGCCAGCATCGTCTCATCTGTTCCGCCGCCGAACAGCCCAGCGGCGGCCTTGTCGATGAAAGTATAGCTCACCGCTTCATTATAGCCCAGCGACGCCGCCGTGCGACGCGCCATCTGCAGGCGCCGCTGCTGCGGTGTCATCACGGGCGCGGGGATGCCTGCGGTCAGGCGCGGCAAGGGTTTGCCTTCCAGCTTGGTGAGCGACGCAATCCGCGCCACTTCCTCGACCAGATCGGCCTCTCCCTGTACATCCGGACGCCAGCTCGGCACATGGGCCATATTGCCCTCGAGACGGAAACCAAGTCGTGTCAGCGTCTGGCGCTGCTCGCTCTCGGGAATATCCATTCCCACCAGCGACTGCACCCGCTCTGCGTTCAAGCGATAGGACCGCGCGTGATCCGGCACATCCCCTGCGGAAACCACATCAGAAGCCTCCCCACCACAAAGATCCAGGATCATCTGGGTTGCGCGCTCAAGGCCCTCGAAAGTGTACTCAGGATCAACCCCGCGCTCAAAGCGGTAGCGCGCGTCGGAGTTGATCTTGAGCGCGCGCCCGGTGGTCGCGATTTGCACATGATCCCAGAACGCGCTTTCGAGGAAAACATCAACCGTCTCATCGGTGCAGCCAGTCTCTTCACCGCCCATGATGCCCGCAATGCTCTCGGGACCATTGTCATCGGAGATGACCATCTGGCCTGCCTGCATCTTGTAGGTCTTTTCATCCAGCGCCAGCAGCTCTTCACCGCCTGTCGCGCGATGAACACGCAGGTTCCCGGATACCTTGGCAGCATCGAACACATGCAGAGGACGGTTCTGATCAAAGGTGAAGAAGTTGGTGATATCCACCAGGGCAGAAATTGGACGCAGGCCAATCGCGGTCAAACGGTCCTGAAGCCATTTTGGTGAGGGGCCGTTTTTGACACCGCGGATCATACGACCAGTGAACAGCGGGCAGCCGTCCAAGGTGTCCTCGTCTATCGTAACCTTGATGGGGCTCTCGAACTGACCTTCCACCGGTTTGTAATCACTGGCCTTCAGCGTCCCGAGACCGCGTGCCGCAAGGTCACGGGCGATTCCATATACGCCAAGCGCGTCAGGGCGGTTCGGGGTGATCGCGATCTCGATCATCGGATCGACCTTCGCTGGATCATTCGCCGCAAGCCAGTCCACCAGCTTGTCGCCGACCTCGCCCGAAGGCAGCTCAACGATACCGTCATGGTCTTCGCCGAGCGTCAGTTCTTTCCACGAAGCCATCATGCCGTGGCTCTCGACACCACGGATCTTGCCCACTGAAAGCGTGAAATCCAGACCAGGAACGTAGTCGCCGGGTTTGCAGAGCACCACGGTTATGCCCTCGCGTGCATTGGGCGCACCACAGACGATCTGCTTTTCGCCCTCGTCGGTCATTACGCGACAAACGCGCAGTCTGTCGGCATCCGGGTGTTGCTCCGCACCGACCACCTTGGCCAGGGTGAAGGCGCCCAGTTTGTCAGCCGGGTTCACGACCTCCTCGACCTCCAGCCCAAGGTCAGTCAGGGTCTCGGTGATCTCTTCGACGCTTGCATCAGTGTCGAGGTGGTCCTTGAGCCAGGAGAGTGTGAATTTCATCGGTCAGCGCCCTTTGGCAAAGTCATCAGGTTTGCCAAAGGCAATGGCAAAGAATGCCTCCGGGTTCAAGCCTTGCTGCATAAAGGTCAGACCACTTCGCGCTGTCTGCGGCCTGAAAAACGCCCCTCGACCGCGAAGGCGCATGCCGACCTGCAAAAAACGCAGTCTTCCCAGAACCCGCACGCCTCGCTATCGTCGGATGTTGAGGGTGGCGAAACATGAGTTCTCTGACGCGGCACATCGAACATGTACTAAAAACCGCGACCCATCCGGGCGCGGCCGCGCGCTCGCGCCTGGCAGCTTCATGGCGCCGGTCGCTCAACCATCACGGGCTTGATCCGGGACAGCGCCGGGACGTGCAGCGCATCTGCGCCCGCTCCCTTGCCGAGCGGATGGAACAGGCCGATTGCATGCGCCGCATCGCGCTGCCCAAGATCGATGCCCTGTTTCAGCTGGTTGGCGGATCTGGTTGTGGTGTTCTGCTCACCGATTGCGATGGGGTTGTGCTCGACCTGCGCGCAAGCGATGGCGATACCGACACTTTCAACGCATGGGGTCTGGCGCCGGGCGCGGATTGGTCCGAGGCCTCCGAAGGCACGAACGGGATCGGCACATGCATTGCTGAGGCGCGACAGGTGATCATCCACCGCGAAGAACATTTCCACGCTCGCAACACCGCCATGAGCTGCATGGACGCGCCGATTTTTGGGGCTGATGGACGCCTGATTGGTGCGTTGGATGTCTCCTCGGCGCGGGCGGATCAGACCGCGTCTTTCAACCAGCTGATTGCCGCCAGTGTCGCTCAGACGGCACGTCAGATCGAAGCCGATGTGTTTCGTGCCGCTTTTCCGGAAGCGCGTATCATCACCGCAGAAGCGGGCAGTGCGGAGGCGGCTGTACTCTTGGCGGTGGACGGAGATGACATTGTGCGAGGCGCCACACGGGCCGCACGAAAGGTCTTCAATCTGTCCCAAACCGGCCCCATAAGTCCTCGTCCTGCGTCAGATCTGCTTGGGTCCGAAGACGATTCGAATGGGTTCGACGGGGCGCAACGGGCAGCGGTGAACCGCGCCCTCTCTCGCACCAACGGAAATGTATCAGAGGCGGCACGCCTGCTTGGCATTGGCCGGGCCACGCTCTATCGCCGGATGAAACGTCTCGGCATGCGTGGCGAATGAAATCTACTCACTCCTCCCCAAACCTGTCTCAGAGCTGAGACAGATGCGCCGGCACTCCGCACTTGGGGAGATGACGCGAAGCCAGAGCTTCGTCAGCCTTCCTTAGAACGCCCGGTGGAGGACCGGGCGCCAAGAGGAGGACTATTCATGAATGAAATGACGCAGGTTGCGGGCGAATATACGTCGCCCTTCAAGGCGCGCTATGACAATTTCATTGGCGGTAAATTCGTCGCCCCGGTCAAAGGGCAGTATTTCGACAACATTACCCCGATCACTGGCGCCAAGGTCTGTGAGGTCGCCCGCTCCAGCGCCGAGGACGTGGAGCTTGCGCTCGATGCCGCTCACGCGGCCAAGGACAGTTGGGGCAAGACCTCTCCAGCGGAACGCGCGAATACCTTGTTGAAAATCGCGGACCGCATAGAGGAAAACCTCGAACTGATCGCCACGGCGGAAACATGGGACAATGGCAAACCGATCCGGGAGACCATGGCAGCCGATATCCCCCTGTCTGTCGATCACTTTCGCTATTTCGCGGGTGTTCTGCGTGCCCAAGAGGGCAGCATGTCCGAAATCGATCACGACACGGTCGCCTACCACTTCCACGAGCCGTTGGGCGTAGTGGGGCAGATCATCCCGTGGAACTTCTCGGTTCTGATGGCCGCCTGGAAGCTGGCCCCCGCGCTGGCGGCCGGCAATTGCATCGTACTAAAGCCCGCCGAGCAGACCCCGGCGGCGATCCTTGTGCTGATCGAAGTGATCGCGGATCTTTTGCCTGCGGGAGTTCTGAACATCGTGAATGGCATGGGGCCAGAGGTGGGCCGCCCGCTTGCCGAGTCCGATCGGATCGCCAAGATCGCCTTTACCGGCTCGACCGAGACCGGGCGGATCATCATGAAGGCAGCGACCAAGAACCTGATCCCGGTCACGCTCGAACTTGGGGGAAAATCGCCAAATATCTTCTTTTCGGATGTGATGGCGCAGGATGACGCGTTTCTCGACAAGGCGGTCGAGGGCTTTGTTCTATTTGCCTTCAACCAAGGCGAGGTCTGCACCTGCCCCTCGCGAGCGCTGATTCAGGAAGACATCTACGAAGAATTCATCGAACGCTGCATCGCGCGCGTCAAAGCGATCAAGCAAGGCGATCCGCGCGACATTGAAACCATGGTCGGGGCGCAGGCGAGCCAGGAACAACAGGACAAAATCATGTCCTACCTGACCATCGGCGTCGAAGAAGGCGCTGAGGTGCTTGTCGGTGGCGATGCCGCCCGGTTCAACGGGGACATTGCCAACGGGTTCTATGTTCAGCCGACCATCCTAAAGGGCCACAACAAGATGCGCGTGTTCCAAGAGGAAATCTTTGGCCCTGTCGTGTCGGTGACCACCTTCAAAGACGAAGAAGAGGCCCTCGCAATTGCAAATGACACCATGTATGGCCTCGGCGCCGGCGTCTGGACCCGTGACGGAACCCGCGCGTATCGCTTTGGGCGCAATATCGAGGCAGGCCGCGTCTGGGTGAACAACTACCACGCATATCCGGCGCACGCGGCCTTTGGCGGGTATAAACAATCCGGGATTGGGCGCGAAACCCACAAGATGATGCTCGACCATTATCAGCAGACCAAGAACATGCTGGTGAGCTACAACCCCAACAAACTCGGGTTCTTCTGATCTGAGACAAAGCTGTCCAGCCGCGCGTTCCGCGGCTGGCCTTTTGGTCAGGTTTTCGCACGCTAGGCGGGGGCGAGCTGGCCCTGATAGTGCACCAGCAGATCTCCAGTAAGCGGCGTCAGAAGCTTCACATCGAAACAGAAGCGTCCATCCCGCTCATGCTCTCGCGCAATCGACACGGGCAAGAGCCAACGGGGCAACGGCAGAGGGCCCAATCGAGCCGAGCGGACAGGGAAATGCAGCGCGCCCTCTGAAACCCTAAGCCCGAGAAGAAACGTGAACGGCCCAAACCGCTCCGTCATTCCCGCAGGTGTTCTGGTCAGAACGGAATGAAACAGCCGCCCCCCAAACCGGCGGTGCCAATGCTCACTGTCGCCGCTGACTGTTTTTACCACCTCAACATCGATATGCGCCGCCTGGGCCGGAAATCCAAACACCCAACCAAGAAAACGACTCCAGAGGCTGCGACCCCGACGCACACTCGCCTGCCCCTGCCAGCGGCTCAGGTCCGAGGTCTGATGAGTTGCGCGCACGACTTCGGGCAGGTCGTCAAATGACGGGCCCAAAACCCGCGGAAAGATGGCTTGCACAGGCTCCGAGACCACTTCGGTCGTGACTGAGAGATCGCCCATTGCGCCCTCCGCCTCAGCGAGCGAAATCACCTCCAGCGCGGGTTGCGCCCCAACCGGAAACTCACCGCGACGCAGCAAAGCGCGTATCGCAATCGCGGGAACATAAGGCCCATCTCCCCCCTCGGCGAGCATACGCCAAAAACGCCGCTCGCCATTGGTGATAACCATGACAGACATGCCGCCGCGCCCGCTCCCGAACGGGGCCAGCAGATCGGCTCCGAGTTTAAAGATCCCTAAAACAAAACCGTTGATAGGCACGGGAACCCATCTGCGCAGATACGCAAATGCGGCCAAGCCATAGCGCATGACCGCAAGTTCGAGCCCGGCCCGGAACGCCACACTGTCCGCCCCAAAGTGATCGGGAAAGAGCCTTTGATCCGGCACCTCGATCTGCCACGCTTGGCGTTGCAAGCCTTGCGGCCAATCATAGCTCTTTGGCTGCGACCAACCCGACACAGTCTCCCATGCACCGCCGCGCCAGACCGGCATGGGACGACCGGCCTGCATCAAAATAGAGCGCATGACCGCAAGGCCACGTGGGCTGCGATTGCCCGGCAAAATCGCGCTTTCGATGACCTCTGGTCGCGCACCCGCAGACAATGCTCTGACAGCCGCACTAGAAAGTGCGGGCACTGTCGATAGACCTGAAATCGCCGCGCGTCCGGCCGCACGCGCCTCTGCGTCCAAACTGCGAATGCCCGCGCAAAAAGCCGCGTTGTCAGATAGATCGAGATAGTGTTGCCCTGCCTTCAACGCGGCACGGGCCAGTCGGTAGGGGTCGTTGCCTTCGGTGGAACACGGCCCCGCAGCATCTACCACCACATCAAAGCCTGCAACGCCCGTCAGGTCGCCCTGCCGATCAAGGCGCAGCGCAGCGCATCCCAGCTTGGAGGCCAGCCGCTGCGCGCGCCTAAAATTGCGCGCCGCAAGGGTCAGATCATGTCCGTCTCGAACTAAAAGCTCTGCCAGGCGCGCACCAAAAACGCCTGTGCCACCGACTATCAAAACCCTCACTCAATCAACCTCTTGCGAAACTCCGGGTCAGGCAAGACACAGATGTCACCCTTGCCAAAGAGCATGTAGCGGTTGCGCGCCAAACGTCGATATAGCCAATTGCGTACGGGGCGCGGAAAGAGGCGAAGCACGACGACCAGATGTCCCCAACCACCAAAACTGCGACCAGCATGGATCATGCCCTCAAAATCCATATAGGCCTGCCCCGCATCGAGATAGAGCCAGCTGGTCGGATCTTCTGCACGTAACCCATAATGTTTCAAAAGGGCCCGACCCAAGGGAGACTGTACAGGACAGATACGCACGCGCCCACTTCGATCGAGACGGTGAATCATGCGGGCACCCCAGCTACAGAGCGCACACTCCCCATCCATCACGGCAATCGGCGTGTTGTCGCTAAATACCGGCACGTTGGAGTCGTTGCGATAGCTATACGGAGGTCTCATAACACCCAAAGCATCGCAACCATGCCCAGAGAAGGCAACCGCCGTTGCAAGCGCAATCCCGCGACGGATTGCCCTCTAACCCGGGTCGCGACGCTACTGCGCTGCGATTTCGTCTTGATCTCCGGTGCGACCACCCGGGCGATAATTCAGGATCGGCATCAGCCAGCGCTCTGCCTCATCTTGAGAGAGCCCTTTGCGCTTGGCGTAGTCGGCGACCTGATCCTGTTCCACCTTGGCGACGCCGAAATAATAGGCCTCCGGATGACCGATATAGATGCCGGAAACCGAGGATCCGGGCCACATCGCCATGCTTTCGGTCAAGGTCACACCCGTGGCCACTTCTGCATCGAGGAGTTCGAAGAGGGTGAGCTTTTCGGTATGATCGGGCTGCGCCGGGTAGCCTGGGGCGGGACGAATGCCACGATAGGGCTCTCCGATCAGCTCCTCAGGGGCAAAAGCCTCTGTCGGAGCATAGCCCCAATAGTCCCGGCGCACCCGCTCATGCAGCATCTCGGCCATGGCCTCGGCGTAGCGATCCGCAAGCGCCTTCACCATGATCGCGCTATAATCATCGCCGACATTTTCAAAGCGTTCGGCGATCTCGACCTCTTCTGGGCCTGTGGTCACGACAAACCCTCCAACCCAGTCAGCCACGCCTTCGGGAGCAACGAAATCCGCCAATGCGAGATTTGGGCTGCTCTTGCGCTTGGAGGTCTGCTGGCGCAGCGTGAAGAACGTGGCCAGCTCCTCTTCCCGTGTGTCATCCATGAAGAGGCGAATATCATCGCCTTTACGATTTGCAGGCCAAAACCCCACTACTGCGCGCGGTTTGAACCACTGTTCCGTGATGATCCGGTCGAGCATCGCCTGCGCATCCTTGAACAACGCGCGCGCAGCCTCGCCGTATTTTTCATGCTCCAGAATCCGGGGGTAAACGCCTTTCAACTCCCATGTCTGAAAGAAGGGCGTCCAGTCTATATACTGCGCGATCTCCGCGAGATCCCAGTCGTCGACCACTCGGGCGCCAGTGAATTCGGGCGCTTTGACCTGATAGCCGCTCCAGTCGATCTGCATCGCATTTTCCCGCGCCGACGTCAGTGGCAAACGGGTTTTGGCGCGCTCGGCACGTTCGTGGCGCTCGGCAACTTCTTTATATTCCCTCTGGATATCAGCGACATAGCTGTCCCGCTGGGTGTCGCTCAGAAGTGAAGAGACCACCCCGACAGCACGGCTTGCATCGGTGACATAGATCGCCTGGTTGCGCTCATATTGAGGGGCGATTTTCACCGCCGTATGCACCTTGGAGGTGGTCGCCCCCCCGATCAGCAGCGGAATGTCAAAGCCCTCACGCTCCAGTTCAGAGGCAAGATGCACCATCTCGTCGAGCGAGGGCGTAATGAGACCAGAAAGGCCAATCACATCGACATTATGCACCCGCGCTTCCTCGAGGATCTTTTGTGGCGGCACCATCACCCCAAGATCGATGATCTCGAAGTTGTTACAGGCCAAAACCACACCAACGATATTCTTGCCGATGTCGTGTACGTCACCTTTGACCGTTGCCATCAGGACAGTGCCCGCGGTGTCCTTGCCACCACCACCGTTTTGACGTTTTTCTTCTTCCATATACGGAAGAAGTACGGCCACGGCCTGTTTCATGACGCGGGCGGATTTGACCACTTGCGGCAGAAACATCTTACCCGCCCCAAAGAGATCGCCCACCACGTTCATCCCGTCCATAAGCGGGCCTTCGATTACATGAAGAGGGCGCTCAGCCGCTTGGCGTGCCTCTTCAGTGTCTTCCTCGACGAATTCCGTGATCCCGTTGACCAGAGCATGTTCAAGCCGCTTTTCGACCGGCCATTGGCGCCATGTCAGGTCACGTTTCTTCTCTTCCCGTGTGCCACCCTTAAAGCGCTCTGCAATATCCAGAAGGTTCTCGGTCGCGGAGCCGCCGGCTTTGGGGGTGCGGTTCAGAACAACATCTTCGCAGGCCTCCCGCAGTTCCGGGTCGATCTGATCATAGACCGCCAGTTGGCCTGCGTTGACGATCCCCATATCCATGCCAACCTTGATGGCGTGATAAAGGAACACCGCATGCATCGCTTCGCGTACTGGCTCGTTCCCGCGGAAACTGAACGACAGGTTCGACACCCCGCCCGAGACATGACAGTGCGGCAGATTTTCCCTGATCCACCGCGTCGCCTCGATAAAATCGACGCCATAATTGTCATGTTCCTCAATCCCGGTTGCCACCGCAAACACATTGGGATCAAAGATGATGTCTTCGGGTGGGAAACCCACCTGCTCGGTGAGGATCTTGTAGGCGCGCGCGCAGATCTCGATCTTGCGCTCGAAACTGTCAGCCTGCCCCTGCTCGTCAAAGGCCATCACCACCACGGCCGCGCCATACGCAAGGCAGAGGCTTGCCTGATGCAGGAAACTCTCCTCGCCTTCCTTGAGCGAGATGGAGTTCACAATCGGTTTGCCCTGCACACATTGCAGACCCGCTTCGATCACCTCCCATTTCGAGCTGTCGATCATGATCGGCACCCGCGCGATGTCGGGTTCAGCGGCCACGAGGTTCAGAAAGTCGATCATCGCCTGCTTGGAGTCGATAAGACCCTCATCCATGTTGATGTCGATAATCTGGGCGCCGTTTTCGACCTGGTCGCGGGCAACGTCCAGTGCGGTGGCATAGTCGCGATTGGTGATCAGCTTCCGAAACCTGGCAGATCCGGTGACATTGGTCCGCTCCCCTACGTTCACAAAGGGAATGTCCTTGGTAAGCACAAAGGGCTCGAGGCCGGAGAGACGCAGCAGTGGTTCAGACATTTGCAGCCTCCCGGATGCGACGTGGAGCGTAGGGTGCGACTTGTTCCGCAATAGCGCGGATGTGCTCCGGCGTAGTGCCGCAACAGCCGCCAACCACGTTTACCAGCCCCTCCTTGGCAAAGATCTCTACCTTTGCGGCAGTGTCTTCTGGCTCTTCGTCGTATTGACCAAAGGCATTTGGCAGTCCCGCGTTTGGATAGGCACAGACCAGGGTATCGGCGACACCGGCCAACTCCGTCAGATGCGGGCGCATGGCATCCGCTCCAAGGGCACAGTTAAGCCCAACGGTAAAGGGACGCGCATGGCGAACGGAGTGCCAGAACGCCGTCGGGGTCTGCCCCGAGAGCGTGCGACCGGAAGCATCTGTGATGGTTCCGGAAATCATGATCGGCAAGCGCTCACCATGTTCTGCAAAGGCCTCAAAACAGGCGAATACCGCCGCCTTGGCGTTGAGCGTGTCAAAGATTGTCTCAATCAGGATCAGATCCGCGCCACCGGCGATCAAACCTCGAATCTGCTGACCATAGGCCACCCGCAAATCATCAAAGGTGACCGCCCGGTAGCCCGGATCATTCACATCAGGACTGATCGACGCCGTCCGGTTGGTGGGCCCGACCGCGCCGGCCACCCAGCGTTGTTTGCCATCTTCGGCCGTTGCACGATCCATCGCGCGGCGCGCCACCCGCGCGCCCTCGGCATTGAGATCATGCACCGCATCCTCAAGTGCGTAATCGGCCTGCGCGATCGTGGTCGAGGAAAACGTATTGGTTTCGACAATGTCGGCCCCAGCCATCGCAAAGTCATAGTGGATCTGCTCAACCGCCTCGGGTTGGGTCAATATCAAGAGATCATTGTTACCCTGCTGCGGATGGTTGGAGTGAAACGCACAGGAATGTCCCCCGTGGCCGCGAAAGGCTTCTTCGTCGAGGCCCAGCTTTTGTATCTGTGTCCCCATCGCTCCATCGAGGATCAAGATACGCTCTTGGGCTGTTTTGCTTAGGGCTTCAAAGGCTTTTGATTTGGGAAGGTTAAAGTTTTGCATCTATCCGCTCGCAGAGTTTCGGATACTCATAAAGACCAAGTAAGCTGCTAGCAAATTCATCTTTTGGCTAATGATTATGAGCTTGACTCACATTAAGGCCAATAGACGCGAGAAATGCGACATGCAGGCTTCCTCAGAAAGTGGCAGCTGCGACAGAAAAAGGGGCCGCGAAACCGCGACCCCTCTTTGACGTTATTCTCTTCGGAAATCGCGCAACCGCGACGCCCTCCGAGCAAACCCGCATCACCCAAGTCGATCAATGCACATCTCAGTGCGTCAGGCACGTTTTGAAACCTGCAGAAATCTCGGACAGCAGATCTGTATAGAACGACGGCCCAGTTGCGATTTCGGTCCCCAGCGGGTCGATCACAACGGCCTTAATGTCGAGCCCATCAGCGACGGTGCCTACAAGACCTGCATTGAATTGCGGCTCAGAGAACACACAGGAGACCTCTTGACCAGCAACCGCATCGCGCATTTCTGCGATCCGCGCGACGCTCGGGTCGGAAGCATCTCCAAGAGCAATTGCACCAAGAGCACGAAGCCCGAAGCTTTGCTCAAAGTACTGATATGCATCGTGGAATACCACGAACTGCCCATGGGCTTCGCCGAGATCTGCCTTTGTGGCAGCAACAATTGCGTCGATTTCGGCTTGGCCCGCACGCGCGTTGTTCTGATAGGTGTCCGCATTCGCCGGATCGATCTCAGAGAGCTCATCGGCAATCAAGGCCAGCCACTGCTTGCCGTTTTCAGGTGCCAGCCAGGCATGCGGATCAACCCCGTCGTGCGCGTGATCGTCATGACCATGGTCATCGTGAGCGGTCTCATGCGAGTCGTGATCGTGGGCGTCATGCGCATCCTCATCGTGACCATGCGCGTCTTGATCATTTGCATGGTCGTCATGGTCGTGTGCACCGTGATCATCATGGCCCTTGTGGTCATCATGATCGTGCTCTTCGTGCCCGTGACCGTCGTGAGCATTTTCCTCATGACCATGTTCGTCATGAGCATGATCTTCATGGGCGTCGTGACCATGGTCATCGTGGTCAGCCCCACCAAAAACCACCCCTTCGCGGAACTCAAGCCGCATCGTCTGCGGGGCCTCGAGCAGGGACACCACATGCGCATCCCCTGCGAGCTCATTGAGCGAGCCGAGCAGCCAAGGCGACAATTCATCACCGATCCAGAACACCGCATCCGCAGACGACAACGCGCGGGCATCCGATGGCTTCAGGCTATGCCCATGCGGAGACGCTCCGGGCGGAACCAGAACGTCTGGCGCGCCAACGCCATCCATGACCCGAGCGACCAGACCTTGCACGGGTGCAATGTCGGTCACGACACGCGGGGTCTCTGCAAAGGCAGGTGCAACGGATAGGCTGAGAAAAAGCGCGGGCAATACTGTTCTGGGCACGACGGGCCTCCAGCTAGTGTTATATCATAACGTTGTTGCGGCTTGATAAACCGCATGTTGTAACATATCAATCCCAAATTCACGCCTGAAGGAGGCCCCATGGACAGTGTCGGCTTTACCTCCCACGACCATACCCGCTGTATCTCGGGTGGGCTGGAGTCCATTGAAACCTTCTGCAAAGACAACCGCTTGCAGCTCACACCTGTGCGCAGACGCGTGTTGGAGATTCTCCTCCAGCAGCATCGCGCCCTCGGCGCCTATGAAATTCTGGACTACTTGCGCGACGAAGGACTCGGCTCCCAGCCGCCCGTTGCCTATCGCGCGCTTGATTTCCTCGTGAAGCACGGATTCGTGCATAAGATTGAGCGCCTGAATGCCTTTATCGCCTGTGTCCACCCCGGCGAGACCCATACGCCTGTTTTCATGATCTGCAGATCCTGCGACAGCGTCGCCGAAGCGCAGCGCGAACCGATGCAGGGGCAGCTTGGAGATGCGGCACGCGCCGCAGGGTTTACCATCGAGCGCGCCGTGGTAGAGGCAGAGGGCCTTTGCCCCAAATGCCAGGAATAGCCGATATGCGCCTTGTCTCGCTCCGGAACGCGACCATCCGCCACAGTGGAACGCCGGCACTGGAAAACGTCGATTTTCACATTGACCGGGGCGAGATCGTCACGATCCTTGGGCCGAACGGATCCGGCAAATCAACGCTTTTGCGCTCCATCATTGGCGCCCTCCCCCTCAGTTCCGGGACGGTCGAACGCGCACAGGATCTGCGGATCGGTTATGTGCCACAAAAGCTCCACATCGACCCCACACTCCCGCTCACGGTTGAGCGGTTCTTGAGCCTTCCGGTTCGCATCAGCAAGACCGAGACGGAGAATGCCCTGGCCGAGGCGGGGGTCCCGGGCTTGCGCAAACGGCAGATGACCGGGCTGTCGGGCGGGCAGATGCAGCGGGTGCTGCTGGCACGCGCATTGTTATCAAAACCGGACCTTCTGATCCTGGACGAAGCAACGCAGGGTCTCGACCAACCTGGATCCGCAGCCTTCTATCAGAAGATTGCCTCTGTGCGCAGCCAGATCGGCTGCGCGGTGTTGATGGTGAGCCATGAGCTTCATGTGGTAATGGCGGCCTCGGATCGGGTGATCTGCCTCAATGGGCACGTCTGTTGCGAAGGCGCACCTGCCCAGGTGGCCAGCGCACCGGAATATCAGGCCTTGTTTGGCAGCGGCACGCATGGGGCACTGGCCCTTTATCGGCACGAGCATGATCACATCCATGATTGCGATCATGACCATGCAAAAGACGAGCATGAGCACGCATGATCTTTCTGGACGACTTCATAATTCGCGCAGCGCTTGCCGGGATCGGAGTGGCCTTTGCCGCCGCCCCTCTTGGCTGTTTTGTCGTGTGGCGCCGAATGGCCTATTTTGGCGATGCCACCGCACATGCATCGATCCTCGGTGTTGCCCTGGCGCTGACATTTGATGTGTCTATTTTCAGTGGCGTGCTTGTGACCGCGCTGCTGATGGCCAGCACCATTTCAACGCTAAGTGGGCGTGGATACGCGATGGATACGCTGCTGGGAGTGATGGCCCACAGCGCTCTGGCACTAGGGTTGGTTGCTGTATCCTTCTTGCAAGGTGTGCGCGTCGACCTCATGGCCTATCTTTTTGGCGATATCCTGGCCGTATCCCGCGGGGACCTGGCCGTGATCTGGTCGGGTGCCGCCATGGTGCTCGGACTCATGTGGTGGCGCTGGTCCTCGCTGTTGATCGCGACCCTGAACCCCGAACTTGCGCAGGCCTCTGGCGTCAACCCGAGGCGCGAGCAACTTGTGCTCACGCTTGCGCTTGCCCTTGTCGTGGCCGTCGCGATCAAGGTGGTCGGTGTCTTGTTGATTGCGGCGATGTTGCTGATACCAGCCGCAACAGCCCGGGCCTTTTCCTCCACGCCGGAGCGGATGGCGGTTTTGGCGATCTGCATCGGCTGCGCCTCTGTAGTGGGAGGCATCTACGTTTCTTTTGGCGCGGACACACCTACAGGCCCCACCATCGTCAGCACCGGAACCGCGCTCTTTGCCGCCGCCAGCATTCTGGCCCTGATTGGAAGGAGCTTGCGCCGCCAGGGATGAGCGGCGCAGCATTCTTCGGGGCTGCGCGTTCTAGGCTTCGAGCTTGTTCTGAGGCTCCGCCGAGTCGCGATCCTCGGTCCATTGGTGAAGCGCGTCCAGAAGCGCCTGCTTTCGGATCGGCTTACTGAGAAAGTCATCCATGCCAACCTCAAGACAGGCTTCTTCGTGGCTCTGCAAGGCATTCGCCGTCAGCGCAATGATCGGCACCCGGCGCACGCCGGTTTCGTTTTCGATCTTGCGAATGGCCTTTGTTGCGTCGAGCCCGTCCATAACCGGCATCATCATGTCCATGAGGATGACATCGGGGCGCTCTCTTAGATACATCTCAATGGCTTCCTGACCGTTGGACGCAATGATGATGTCCACGCTTTCACTCTTGAGCATGCGCGTAACGACGACCTGATTGGTGCGATTGTCTTCTGCCATCAGCACCTTGATACGCTGCATAGTCTTCGCATCTTCAGAACCCGAAGGCGCGCGCTCTTCCACTGCGAAACCTGCACCGAGCGCCTGACTGATCACGCCGCGCAGGTCATCTGCCCGCACGGGCTTCAACACCTGATGACACACCTCGATGTCTGCCAGCATCGATTGCGACAGAGCCGGGTCGACGGAGGAAATCACGATGATCGGCACCCTCGCGGTATTGGGCAGCCCCCGGATGCGCAGCGCCAATTCGTACCCATCGCAATCGGGCATGTTATAGTCGAGAAAGATGAGGTCGCAGGTATCCGTCGCATCCCGCATTTCATCCAGATGCAGCATGGCCTCCATCGCGGAGGCCGCCTCGGTGACCCGCAAACCCCAAGAGCGCAACCGCTCCCCGAGAATCCGACGATTGAGTTCGAGATCGTCCACGATCAATGCATGAAGTCCCGAGACGGGCTGCTCAGGCAGAAACGCGACGGGCGCGCGGTCGCTGGTTGGCAGTGAAATGTCGATGGTAAAGACAGACCCTTTGCCTTCGCTGGAGGTCACATGGATGCGCCCCTTCATCATCTGAAGAAGCCGCGTCGAGATCGCCAGCCCCAGCCCGGTCCCCTCAAAATTCCGCGTCGCTGCGCCATCGACCTGCTCAAAGGCATGGAAGATCCGGTCCAGTTTTTCGGCAGGGATACCGATGCCCGTATCAACAACAGAAATGCGCAGATCCATCAGCTGTCCGCGTGCGACGCCGGTCACATCGATGTGTACCGAACCACGCGATGTGAACTTGACTGCATTGCCAACAACATTGGTCACGATCTGGCGGATACGCCCTGCGTCACCGTCGTAAAACTCTGCTAGATCAGGGTCATAGCGCAGGGTCAGCTGAACCCATTTTTCCGCAGCCTTGGGCGCCAGCAGCATGATGACATCCTCGATCACCGTCCGCAGATTGAAGGTGGCCTGTGTCAGTTCGAGCTTGCCCGCTTCGATTTTTGAAAAGCTGAGAATATCGTTGATGATGCTCAGCAGCGCATTGCCGGACTTTACGATTGTCTCGGTATAGAGCTCCTGATCCGGTGTCAGTTCGGTCTCGCGCAGCACTTCTGCCATTCCGATCACACCGTTCATCGGAGTGCGGATTTCATGACTCATATTGGCGAGAAATTCAGATTTCGCGCGGCTGGCGATCTCGGCCTGCTCACGGGCGTGTTCCAGGGCTTTTTCCCGCTCGTCGCGTTCGGCAAAACTGTCTTCCAACACGCCGACCGAAACATTCAATGCCTGAAACTCCCGGCTTGAATACCAAGGAAGCGAGAAATGGCCGGTCTTGGCGCCCGCGACCGCATTGGACATGCGTGCGTGCACGATCTGCAAGGGGTTCAACGCCAATCGATACACGAGATACAGCATCAAGAGCGACATCGCGATCACCGCCAACACGGTCCAGGTGATGGTTTGGCGCACCTTGTCGAGCACGATTTCGCGACCCTCGGCCGTCGACCATTGCACGACCATGGTGCCAAAGACAAAACCCTCGAACTCGACGGGGCGTCGATACATCACATAGCCCTCAGCCTCATCGGCTGCGCTATTGGAGGCCTCCGCGATGACCTCCCCCTCGCTATTCTCGATATTGATCGACAGGATTTTGGGGTAGCGTGTGATCGCCTCGACCAGACCGGTTTCCAGAACCGGGACATCCTCGACAATGATCGCTTCAAGCATGAGCCCGCTCAGCAGCGAAACTGTCAGATTGGCCTGTTCACTCAGCTGTTCGCTGACACGCTCCACCTCGTAGCGCCGGGCCACACCGCCGACCGCAACAACGACCAAAAGCGCCGCGAGCGACATCGACACGACGATCTGAGATAGAATCCCTTTGCTTTGTAAGAGTTTGCGCAGTGGCGCTTTCAAAACCCTTGGCTCCGTATCATTGCGCGCCTCACAAAATCATAGTCCTCATCGCTGCCCGCGAGAAAACCGTTCTTGGCGACTCGTTTCATCATCTCTTCATTCTGCGAAGACAACATCACAGACTTCATCGCTTCCAGTACCCGTTCGTCGAGCCCTGCGCGTGCAAGCCAGGGCTTTGTGACGTTGTCAAAAGACGCCAGAGCGCGGATGGGTACACCTTTGGCAACGAGTTCTTTAAAGGTGCTCTCTTTCAAGGCACCCGCACTGAATTTTCCGGCTCCAACCGCCTCACCCACAAGATCGTGGCGCCCCAAATATTCATAGCCATGCAGCTGATCAGCCGTGATCCCCGCATCCAACAGATACGACTGCGAGAGATACCGTCCGATCGTCGACAACTCATCACCAAAGGCAAACGACAGCCCGGCCAGATCTTCGACACGTTCGATGCCGCTGTCCTTGTGAACGGCGATCACCCCTCTAAAGCGCTTGCTGCCTTTCTTGGACTCCATGGCAATGATCGATATGCCCGGGTTGCGATCCGTTGCATGCACATAGGAGGCTGGTCCAAACCGTGCAAAGTCGACTCGCCCGGTCGCCAGATCGTCGATGCTGGTCTCGTAGTCTTTTGAAATTTTCAAACCGATCGTGACATCTTCTTCGAGAAGAATTTCCATCTGGTTTTCAAGGAAAGTCAAAAACGGACGATATTTGCGCACCGTCGCAGACGGCTTGTCTGCAGCATAAGTGCCAAAAACCAGCTCAATCTCTGCACGAGCGGGATGCGCTGCAACGAGCAGTAGCATGCATGCAACCAGCGCGGTGGCGAGTCGTTTCACAGCGCCACACCCAGAAGGCGAATGAGCCGCTGTGCTTCTAACAGACGCGTATGCCTTCGGCATGAACCTCTCCAATCTCAACGCGTTTGGGCAAGTGTCACCCTCTGAGCGCCTGTTTCCAACCAACTCTATGCCATAGATAAGCCGAAAACTTATTGAAAATTAACCAATAATCACTCGTTCCGCGAAAAAATTAACCCTCTGGAAAGGAATGCGACGTTTCTATGACGCATCCTAAAACCTCCATCAGGTTCCCTTTCCGTTCAGAAGGACTACCCGTGAGTACACCATTCTTACCGCCTTGTATCGCCCAGACGGTTAAAATTTGTATTTGTTTTGCATCAATTGCGGCGTTTTTGTCTGTAGCCCCGACCGCAGCATATGCGATTCCCTCCCCAGAATTGGTTCTTGGCTCGGTCTCGTCCTTGTCACAGATTCTCGCTGTGGTTGTCGCAACGATTTCAGGCTTTGGCGCGATTATCGCGTCACGTTTGGGTCTGAAAACCCGTTCAGGTGGCAGAAAATTTCCCGTCAAAACGATGACGGCGCTGATTTTGCTGATTGTAGCTTTGGGTTTTGCAAATCACTGGCAGTGGCAAAGCCACAAGACAGAAGAGCAGCTGCGCCTGCAAGCCACCTTGACCCGGCCCGCACAATTTGCGGGCACCGAGATCAAGGACGAAGAGCTGAAAGAGACCAGCTATAGCGCGCAAGAAACCCACGCGCAGGGCATCACCACCGAGGAGGCTTCCGCGCTGCTGTCCAAGGGGGACGTCAAATTCTTTGATATTCGCGAGACCGCAGAGAACGCCATGGGCACTCTGCCCGGCGCGGACCACATCCGCTTCCCGGACTTTCGCGAAAATCCACCCGTGGCGCCGGGCGATACCGTTGTCCTGTTTTGTCACAATGGCAACAGAAGCTCCGAGACCTGCACGGAGCTCTCGAAGCTCGGCATCGACTGTCGCTTCATCACTGGCGGTATCGAAAAATGGATCGTCGAGGGGCGCGATTTCTCCGACAGTCGGGTTCAGAGCCTCTCTGATCTGCGCGCGATCCCCGAATACCCGAACAAGTCTCGCCTGATAAATACCGAGACATTCAAATCCTACATGGCGGGCGAGCACGTCCAGATTGTCGACACCCGTTATCCCGGCGATTTTGAAACTGGGCACCTGCCCGGTGCAATCAATATCCCACTGCGGGCGCTCACGAGTGAGGAACTCGAGCGACGGATTTCCCGCCTGCGCAAGGTTCCGACGGTTGCGGCCTGTTATGATCGGCGCAGTTGTTTCATGGGTCAGGTGCTGGGTCTGGAACTGACACAGGCGGGGATCCCATTTGAGGGCCGATATACTGTTCCCTGGGAGTACTTCATTGCGCCGCCGCCCAAACCGCATGTGGTGGAGTGGCTGGCCGAACAGGAAAGTGGTCTTTGGGACAAGGCCATCGCCGGCCTCAGTGCTGCTCTGCTGTGGGGGCACGCCAAGTCTCATCTGCTGCTGAGCCTGTTGGCACTGGCGGCGATCTCGCGAATTCTCGTGCTGCCCATCGCACTCAAATCCGAGAGCGATCAGATCACCCTGCGTCGCCACAAGGCGGATCTGGAGGCGCTAAAAACGCGACTCGCCCATGACCCGATGCGCAAGGCGCGCGCGATCCGCGCGTTTTATGCACAACATGGATTAACCCCCATGCGCAATATGGCGGCCTTGTTGTTCCTGCCGTTGATGATGCTGGGGTTGCAAGCCGCCGAGCGGGCCGCGGCAGAGGTTGTGGGCGGTTTCCTCTGGATCACGGATCTGGGCGCTCCCGATCCCATGTGGATCGCGCCAGTGCTGACCTGCGGGCTTGCGGGCGCGTATCTCGTGTTTGCAATTGCGAAATCTCGTCGCGCGGCACTCCTATGGCTGGGTCTCGGCCTCCCGGCCCTGTTTCTCTTGACGATGGGGCTATCAGCAGCCGGAAACCTCTACCTCGCCATGAGCCTTACAGGGCTGTTGGTGCAGTATCTCTATGTCTCTGGCGCGTTTGCCCGAAAAATACAGTTGCGCAAGCGACTACCCGATGGTGTCCATGCGCTTGCTCAGACTGAGGCCCTCTCGACGGCGGGCAACAAGGCGCTGCGCTTGTCGCAGATGTCGCGGGCGGGATTCCCGGTGCCCAAAGCCGTTGTCCTGACCGACCGCTTCCTTAACCAGTTCAAAGATGCGGATGACCCCAAGCAACAGCAAATGGCCGCGTCTATCTGGCGCAATGTCGGCCCAAGGCCCTGCGCGGTCCGTTCGTCTGCCAGCAATGAAGACGGCGCGGACCAGAGCTTTGCGGGGGTTTTTGACTCTGTTTTGGACGTCAATAAGGATACGCTTTGCGCAGCGATCCGCTCTGTTCTGGCTTCCTTTGCCTCGGAGCGCGCGGACAGCTATGGCAGCGCCGAGGAGGGCCATGCCAACATTCTCGTGCAGGAAATGGTCAACGCCACCTATGCAGGGGTTCTGTTCACCCAGGATATGCAGGCCCCCGGAATGATGCTCTTGGAGTGGGTCGAGGGATGCGGCGAAGATCTGGTGTCCGGTCGCAAGACTCCTGGCACAGCGCGCTTTGGCCGAGTGAGCGGTCTAGCGGCGCAAGACACACACGCCCCGCCGTTTGACCCAGCAGAGCTTTTGAAGATGGGACGCGCCATTGAGGCTCTATTTGAGAGGCCGCAGGACATTGAATGGGCTTGGTCCGAGGGTCGGTTCTACATCCTACAATCTCGAGACATCACAACCGTGGCGATCGGCAGTGCCTCTGAACAGGCCACGGCCGAAGAGTGGCGCAGGCTATTTGCCGCGCGATCACACACTGAGGGTTCCGATGCAATCATCCTTGAGCAGGACGAAATGAGCGAAGTTCTTCCACGCCCAACGCCCCTGTCTTTTTCCTTGATGAGCAACCTTTGGGCCCCCGGGGGCAGTCTTGATCTCGCCAGCCGGGCATTGGGCTTGCCCTACAACCTTCCCGAGGGCGAGGATGCGCATTTGGTGCGCCTCTTTGGTAAAACCTATGTCGACACCGCGTTGAAAAAAAAGCTCTCGATGGATTTGCGCGGCAATCGAGCGAACCGCATGCGCAAGCAACTGACACCGACACTTGAAGGGTTCGAACGCGAGGTGCTTCCGGCTCTTCTGGATCGCATCGAGGACTGGCAGGCGCTACGTTTTGAGGCTCTCCCTCGGCACAAGCTATTGAAAACAATATCGGTCCTGCGCGACTACTTTGTCACGGAGATCTATGTCGAGGCGGAGAAGATCAACTTGCTCGCCGCGTTTTCCATGCAAGAGGCCAATGCCGTTGCACAAGGCGATCCTGCCCTGCGCAGCCATCTGATGCAGGCTGAATTGAAGTATTCGCCAGCCAGCCTCCTGGCGCAATGCACAGGCACCGAAGAGGAAGCACAGGCCCGCGCGCTTGAATTGATGGGACACCGGGCGATGTTTGACTACGAATTGTCGACACCGCGCTATTACGAGGCGCCCGGGCTTTTGTTTACGTTGCTTGATCCCTCTCATCACGGGTTGGAACCCGCTGAACTGCCCTCTGGCGTGCCAGAAACGCTTAGGCAAACCCTAGAAATCGCAATCGCCTTCCAGGACCTCAAGGAACGGGCCAAGCATGAATCCCTGCGCGTCCTGAGTGAGCTGCGGCGCGCGCTCTGTGCATTGGGGGAGGACACCGGTCTGGGGTCACTGATCTTCTATCTGACGCTGGACGAAATCCTCACGGCCGATTGGACGCAGGTAGACATGCTCAGAGCACAAGCAGAACAGCGCAAACATCATGATACGCTCTGCCGGGATCTTGCACCAAACGCGGTTCAACTGAGTTTGCGGGACTGTGAGCTGCTCTCATCCGGGGGCGTCAAGACGCTCGACGAGGGCACGCTTGGCGGTATTTGCGTTGCAGGTTCCGGTCGCGCCACTGGTCGCGTGTACAGGATTGCCGATGAAACCGCCTATGGGCCCGAGGCCTTTGAAGGGTTCGAGCCCGGCGACATCATCGTCTGTCACATGGTAAACCCCGCTTGGCTGCCACAAGTGCTGCAGGCCGGCGCAGTGATCAGCGTTGTCGGTGGCTGGCTCAGTCACATGGCAATCGTTGCCCGTGAAAAGCAGATCCTGATGCTCGTTGGCGCACAGGGCCTCGAGGCGCTCTCTCATGGCGATGTCATCACGGTCACGGATCGCGGTGAAATCGAACCTGAATCTGATAGCAGCGAGGCGTTGAGGGCCTGATCCGCCCCTGCAGATCATATGTTTTGGGTATCCTCACCTCAGAACATATGATCTGTAGCAACCATGACCAAACCGATTGACCCACAGCAAGCCAACCGACTGCTCAGTACCATCAAGTCCCGCATCGAGACTTTGCCACCCAAGCTGAAGACCGCGGCGAAATATGTGATCGATTCCCCCGGGGACTTTGGGCTCGACCCAATTCGCGTGAGCGCAGACAAGGCGGGAGTCAGCCCAAATACGCTCACTCGGCTGGCAGAGGTGTTCGACTACGAAGGCTTTGAGGATTTTCGTGCGCCGTTTCGTGCCGCATTGGTCACGGATCGGGAGGCAGACCTTGGCTCAGAGTGGCTCGACCAGCTGGCTGCGGGTGATCAGACATCGGCTCTTCAGGCGCGCGCGGCACGTAATGCACTCAATATCACCGCCCGTTCCTTGCGGTTGATGACCCCAGAGCGAACGACAGCGATCGTCGACGCGATGACTTCTGCGCGGCACTGTTTTGTCACCGCAAGCCGGTCGACACATGCCTTGGCTTATTACTTTCACTATGTTGGACGCATGGCCCTGCCGACGCTCGAGCTAGTACCTCGCCACATGGGCGATGCCGCGGACGATCTTCTCGATATTGGGCCGCAGGACTGCCTTTTTGCGATGACGTTTGCGCCGTATTCCACAAGCACGATCCGCGCGATCCGCATGGCACGGGAAGCCGGAGCAACCGTGATCCTGCTTTCGGATAGCGACACCATTGCACCGGGGGTGCGGGCGGACCATCAGCTCACCTTCTCGGCGCAATCTCCACATCATTTTGGCTGCCTGTCCGGGGCGATGGTTCTTCTTGAGAGCCTGCTATCGCACCTGATCCATGCCGGCGGCGCAGATGCACAGGCCCGAATTTCGCGGTATGAGACCCTACGTCAGGACAGCGGCGTCTATTGGAGCGCAAAGCGCCTGCCGCGTACGCCCTCACGATAAAGAACAGGCCGCCCAATTGGGCGACCTGTCGGATTTAATGGCTCAGGATTGGCCCCGATTGGGCCAGGCGTTTGGATCGAGATCGAGATCCGGGAAATCTTCCATACGCAGCACGGGCCGCTCGACCCCCGCTTTGAGCTGTTTGCGAAAGTCCTGCAAAACCCGCAGCGCAATGGGAAAGAGCATCATCAGAGCCAAGAGGTTCACCAGCGCCAACACGCCCATCAACGGATCCGAGAAGAAGAAGACCGATGTCGCGTTTGGAGCCACGGCACCCAAGAAGACGATCCCCACGACCACCAGCTTCAGCAGCGTCATCGCATGAGGCGTCTTGGTGAGGATGGAGATTGCATTCTCTCCGAGGTAGTAGTTGTAGATCACCGAGGAGAACGCAAAGAGCAGGATCGCAAAGGTCATGAAATACTGCGACCACGCGCCCAGATGCGACACCATTGCGCTCTGGGTCAGGGCGACGCCGTCAACATCGGTGGCTCCCGGGACGTAAACATCGCTCAGCAGGATGACAAAAGCAGTGCAGCTGCAGATGATGATCGTGTCAATGAACACAGAAAACGCCTGCGTGATCCCCTGGCTGATCGGGTGGTTCACCTCAGCTGTTGCTGCCACGTTGGGGGCAGAGCCGAGACCCGCCTCGTTTGAAAAGAGCCCGCGGCGCAGTCCCTGTGCCAGTGCAGCGCCCATGCCCCCACTGACCGCCTCTTCAAAGCCAAAGGCATTGGCAAGAATACTGCTTAGAACCTGAGGGATCTCGCCGATGTTGGTGAGGATCACGATCAGCGCCATCAGAAGATACCCAACCGCCATGACCGGGACCACAACCTCGGACGCTTTGGCGATACGTCGAATACCACCAAAAACGATGAAACCGGTGACAATTGCCAGGAAAATACCCGTCCACAGGCGATCGATCCCGAGGGAGGCCTCTGCCGCACCAGCCACCGTGTTGCCCTGAAACGCGTTGAACCCAAGCGCGAAGGCCGCAATCAGGCAAATCGCATAGATCACAGCAAGCCAGCGATAGTTTTCGCCCAAACCGTGCAGGATGGCTCGCGCAGGCCCGCCGCGATATTGTCCCGTGAGGGGGTCTGCGCGCTTGAAGAGTTGCGCAAGAGAACATTCCACCAGGCTCGTGGCCATCCCGACCAGCGCAATCGCCCACATCCAGAACACTGCCCCAGGGCCACCCAGTGTAATGGCGACCGCAACACCTGCGATATTGCCACCGCCCACGCGCCCCCCAACAGAAACCAAGAGCGCCTCGCGCGCGGAAATCTGACCGGTATCGGTACGACCGCGGGTCAAGACGCGGAACATTCGGCCAAAGAACTCAATCTGGACAAACCCGGTGGCGACGGTGATGAAACTGCCGAAAATGACCAGTATCGGGACCAGGGACCATCCCCAGGTCAGGTCTCCGATCACACCGAAGAATTGTTCAAGCGCTTGCATCGCTTTTCTCCACTCACATTAAAACACGCGGGCGGGATACGTTGCTCCTAGCGGGGATGCAACGGCGCAAAGTGGAAGAAGAGACCGGAAAAGACCAGATCTACAAGGCCCATTCTCCACATAGGCGGGTTTCAAGGATCTCGCGCCGAGTCGCCAGATCTGCGCTTTGCGACAGCGCATGCAGCAGCTTGGCATAGGCCGCCTCGACGGTCATGTCGCGCCCGTCGATAGCTCCGGTCTGCGCAAGCATTGCACCCGCCGCATAAGTACCAAGGGAAATGCCGCCCTCGGCACATTGGCTCACGGCGAGGACCGGAACGCCGGTGTCTCGTGCTTGCAACATGGCTTTGCGCAGCCCCAGGCCCTCGGGCACGGTGCCAGAGCCGTAACAGCGCAGTACAATCCCCGCGGCCTGTTCTACCGCACAAGAGATCAACGAGGCATTCATTCCCGGAGCCACCGCCGCAATCAGCGCGGTGGCATCGCCGTATTCAAAAATGCTGAGAGTTTCCGCCACCCGGAGGGGGGCTGCATCCGTTGGTGATGCGGTGAATGCGTCAAAGGCCACCGAATGCGATTTTCGCACCCGCGCGCCATGCAGCAACTTACCTGCAAATTGGACCCAGACGCCGGGCGCAGCCTGTTCCGCCGCGAGAAACGCGTCTCGGAGGTTGTCGCTGCCGTCGCTGCCCTCCTCGGTGAGTGGCAGCATCGCTCCGGTGATCACAACCGGCTTGCGCAGCCCTTTGAGACCAAAGGACAAAGCAGCGGCCGTAAAGGCGAGTGTGTCGGTGCCATGTGTCACCACAAACCCCGCGCAATCGTCATGATGCGCTGCGATCTGCGCCATGATCCAGTTCCAATCCGCCGAGGTAGCGTTGGCGCTGTCGATCAAAGGGGATGCCGTCACAACCGTAAAATCAGCCTCTATTGCGCCGATGCGCTGCAAACCGTCGAGCTCCGCCTCCACGATTCCTGTTTTGGGGGCGAACCCCTCTGGCGAGGGGGCCATGCCAATGGTGCCGCCGGTGTGGATTACGCAAATGGTCATTGAAGTCTCCCGGTGACGCTTAAAGGCGCAGATCCGCATCCTCGGCGGGCAACACATATTTGAGATCATAAAGAAGGGCATCTGCCTTGCCAAAGGAGCGCAGCACCTCAGTGCCCATGTCCTTGAACTCCTGGTGGGCCACCGCAAGGATCATCCCGTCATAACATTCAGTTTCCGGGTGCTGGATAAGCCTGAGCCCGTATTCCGCGTAGGCCTCTTCGGGATCTGCGTGGGGGTCAAAGACATCCACCGTCACGCCAAAGTCGCGCAGGGCCTCAATTACATCAACGACGCGGGTATTGCGCAAATCGGGGCAATTTTCCTTGAAGGTCAAACCCATCACAAGGATACGCGAGTCGACCACCTGCACGCGCCGCCGCAGCATGGCCTTGATCATCTGCTGGGCCACATAGGCCCCCATCCCGTCATTGAGCCTGCGCCCTGAGAGCAGAATTTCCGGATGGTAGCCGACTTCTTGCGCCTTATGTGTCAGGTAATAGGGATCCACACCAATGCAATGTCCCCCGACGAGCCCCGGACGGAAGTTCAGAAAGTTCCACTTGGTGCCTGCAGCCTTCAAAACCGCCTCAGTGTCGATTTCCATCCGGTTGAAGATCTTCGCAAGTTCATTGATCAGGGCGATATTGATGTCGCGCTGGCTGTTCTCAATCACCTTGGCGGCCTCGGCAACGCGAATGCTCGGCGCCGGGTACGTACCCGCGCGCACGATGCTGGCATAGAGCCTGTCGACTTTGGCCGCGGTTTCGGGAGAGGAGCCGGACGTGACTTTGACAATATCGGGCAGGCGTCTCGTCTTGTCGCCAGGATTGATCCGCTCGGGGCTGTAGCCAACCCCAAAATCCGCATTGAACACCAGCCCCGAGATCTCCTCGAGCAAAGGTACGCAGTCCTCTTCGGTCGCGCCGGGATAGACCGTAGACTCATAGATGACGGTATCGCCGGGCTTCAACACCTGCGCAACGGTGCGCGTCGCCGACAACAAAGGACGCAGATCCGGGCGACGAGTCGCATCAATCGGGGTTGGAACGGTCACGATATAGATCGATGCCGCCGCAATCTCGGAGATGTCGGAGGTCAGCGCCAAATGTTGCGCACTCTGCAGTGTACCCCTGTCGATTTCACGCGTGCGATCATCGCCGAGGCGCAGCTCATCTATTCGGCTCTGGTCGATGTCAAAGCCGATCACAGGGCGGCTGCGTCCGAATTCCACAGCGAGCGGCAACCCGACATAGCCGAGACCAATTACGCAGATCTGTTCTTGGTTCGGCTGGCCATCTGCCATTTTGGGCTCTCCTGCAAATCGCGAGTCCATAAGACCCGGAGTGACACTTCATAAAACGCGCCAAGGAGAGGTTTCAACCGACACTGGCCAGTTTGTGTAGATCGCCCTACTGCGCCGCAACAGCGACCGAGCGGGCAAACTCTGAAATCCGGTCCACTGCTTTGGTCATTGCTGCATCCTCGACCGTCAGAGCGAGCCTGACCCAGTTCTGCAGATGCGCGCCAAAAGACGATCCAGGCATCACGGCAACGCCAGCGTTTTCAAGCAATGCCCAAGCAAAGGCATCGCAATCCATACCGAGCGGACTCACGTCAACCAGCGCAAACATCCCCGCTTCGGGGCGATGCACGCGCAAGACGGTCTCCGCCTCCAACCGGTCCGCGAGATACTGCGCCCGTTTTGCAAACCGTTGGCGCATGCCGTCTGCTACGGTTGAACCTGCGCGCACGGCCTCTTCGGTGACATCCGCAATGAAGGGTTGATTGCCAAACAGCATGGTCTCGGACACCGGCAAAAGCGCATCCATGAAGCCTCTTGGGCCGATTGCCCATCCACTGCGCATACCGGGTGCGGCATGGGACTTGGAAATCGAAGACACAGCAATCGTGCGATCTGCAATCTGCTCGAGCGTCAATGGCGAGGTAAAGCTGTTGCCCTCGAACACGAGATCTTCATAGACCTCGTCGGAAATCAGCCATAGGTCGTGTTTCAGGGCAATCTCCGCAATCGCCTCGAGCTCAGCTGGGCGCAGAATCGCACCTGTCGGATTGTGCGGCGTATTGAGCAAAATCGCGCGGGTGCGTTCGGTGATACGCTGCGCAATGTCATCGGCCTGCATCCGAAATCCATGTTCTGCCTTGAGCGGAACTGGCACCATGTCCGCCCCAGTGGCGCGGATCACGCCCTCGTAAGTGGCATAGAGCGGGTCGCCCACCAGCACCTCGTCACCCGTCTCGGCAACACCCTGCATCACCGCATAGAGCGCTGTTTGTGTCCCCGGAAAGCACAGAACATTGTCGCGCTCGAAACACCGTCCACGCCGCGCGCTATAGCTCTCAGCCAGCGCATCTCTCAGTCCGTTTTCACCGCGCCCGTTGGAGTATTGCGTCCGCCCAGCCTCTATGGCGCGTGTCGCAGCACGCGCAAGCGGTTCAGGCAAGGCCACATCCGGTTCGCCAATTGTCATCTCAACGATGTCTTCGCCACGGTCCGAACGGTCGCGTGCCGCCGTATGTAAATCCCACTTTGCACCGCCGAGATCTGCCAAGCGATGGGTGATGGATGTGGTTTTCATGATACGGCCCTCGCGCGGTATGTGGTCCAGCGGAATCTCTTCCCTGAACCCCTTATTATACAAATGTGCGATTAGTCAAAGACAATCGCTCAATATCACGCGGGCGCGCAGGCTTGCCTGCGCACCGCGCGCTCGGGGCGGTAGGCTTCAGCAATTAAAGCAAAACTGCGCGTTTGGCCCCGGTTAGCCGGGAATGCCGCTGGCAGTGTCCAGCAGGGCAGGCAATATTTCTTCTTTGAGACGCGCTTCGTCGAAGGTCAGGCTGGAAACCGACACCTGCAGTGCCGCATCGGCCCGCCCGTCAATTGAAATCACAGGCACGGCGAGGCTGATTTCATTCAGCATCATCTGCGCCTTTGTGATGGCGAACCCCTCTTGCCGCGCCCGCGCGATGTCCAGCGCAATCAAGTCACGATCTATGATCGTTTTGGGCGTCGCGGAATGGACCGGCCAGGTTTCAAGAGCATGCTCGACCTCCGCGTCGGACCAAGTAGACAGCATGACGCGACCCGATGCTGTGCCGAGCGCAGGCAGGCGTCGCCCTACGATACTTGCCGCAAACTGCGTGCGCTGATTGGGTAGGCGCAAGGAATAGATGATGTGATCGCCGGAGATTTGCGCGAGGTTTACAATCTCGCCATAGGCACGGCTGAACTCGATCAACTTTGGCAGTGCCCGCGAGATCAGCGGGTCCGACCAATAATATGCATAGGCCAACTCAAGCCAAGCGTGGCTCGGTCGATAGCGCCGGGTGCCCGGATCGCGCTCAAGCATGCCCTCGTGATGCAACGTATACGCCAAGCGCTGCACCGCGCTTTTTTCCAATCCCGTGCGCGCGACCAGCTCTGCCAATGACAGCGAGACATGTGATTCGTCAAAGGCCCGCAACAACCGCAGCCCCTTGGCCAAGGTTCCAACGAAGAGCGAATTTTGCTTTTTTTCCATCGTATTACTCCGCTTCAAAGTTGGAACGTGCAGGGCGCTAGGAACTAAGGCTTGACTAAAACCAGCCGCCTCTGAGTATGATAGTTAAATAACAATCATAAGTATCAAATAATGATACATCAATCATTCCATTATTTAGACAGGGAATACCATGTTTGATCTTTCTCTCCCCCGTTCGGCTTTGATTGCCCTGACGCTTGCTTCGACCACCGCGATGCCCGCGCTTGCAGAGAAAGCTGCAGGCACCTTGAACGTCGCCTTCACCAAAGAGCTCGAGAACGTCGACAGCTATTTCAATTCATCGCGCGAAGGCGTGGTGATGCAGCGCGCGGTCTGGGATGGCCTGATCTACCGCGATCCCAACACCAACGAATACATCGGCAACCTTGCAACCAGCTGGGAATGGATCGACGACACCACGCTGGAATTCAAGCTGCGTGAGGGCGTTACTTTTCACAATGGCGAGCCCTTCAACGCCGATGACGTCGTCTACACCGTGAACTATGTCGCCAACGAGGAAAATGGCGTCAAAACCCAGCGCAATGTGAACTGGATGAAGTCCGCAGAAAAGATCGACGACTACACCGTCCGGATCCACCTCAAGGACAAATTTCCCGCTGCGATCGAGTTCCTCTCCGGCCCAGTTTCGATGTATCCCAATGAGTACTACGCCGAGGCAGGCCCCTCTGGCATGGGACTGAAGCCCATCGGCACCGGGCCTTACAAGGTGACAGAAGTGGTTCCGGGCCAGCATTTTGTGCTTGAGGCCAACGAGACCTATCACGACAGCCCCAAGGGTCAGCCGGAGATCGCAAAAATCGACATCCGCACCATTCCAGACGTCAATACTCAGATGGCAGAGCTCTTTTCCGGCTCTCTGGATCTGATCTGGCAGGTGCCCGCGGATCAGGCCGAAAAACTTGCGCAACTGGGCCAGTTCACCGTCGCCAATGAATCCACGATGCGTGTGGGCTATCTGCAAATGGACTCGGCCGGTCGATCAGGTGAGGACAACCCGTTTACCAACGCCAAGGTGCGCGAGGCCGTGAACTATGCGATCAACCGTCAGGAACTGGTCGATGCCCTGCTCAAGGGCTCCAGCCAAGTTGTCTACACCCCCTGCTTTCCAAGCCAGTTTGGCTGTGTGCAGGATGTGACCACGTATGAGTACAATCCCGAAAAGGCGAAGGCGCTGCTGGCAGAGGCGGGTTATCCCGACGGGTTCTCGACAGAATTCTATGCCTATCGCGACCGCCAGTATGCAGAGGCCATCGTCTCTTACCTGAATGCCGTGGGCATCGATACCGATTTCAAGATGCTACAGTATTCAGCGCTGCGCGACCTGAACATGAAGGGCGAAGTGCCGCTGTCGTTCCAAACCTGGGGCAGCTATTCGATCAATGACGCGTCTGCGATGGTTAGCCAGTTCTTCAAACACGGCTCGCTCGACAGCACCCGCGACGATGAAGTGCTCGATTGGTTGAATGTGGCCGACAGCTCCACCGATCCCGACGAGCGGATCGAGTATTACACCAAGGCGATCCAGAAGATCACAGGCGAGGCCTACTGGGCACCCATGTTCAGCTACAACACGAACTATGTCTTCACCAGCGACGTGAGCTACACTCCCACCGCAGACGAAGTTCTGCGTTTTGTGGACATGTCCTGGAACTGATCTTGCGGGCCGAGCGGAGATCTTTTCGCTCGGCGTCCTCCTCTCCTCTACGACACAACCCCAGATGCGCGGGCCACCGGCCTGACGCGCGAGGTATCCCATGCTTCCTTTCATCCTGAAGAGACTGGGGCTGGCTTTGCTGGTCGCCTTCACAGTCAGCTTCATCAGTTTTTCACTGCTGTTTCTATCCGGTGACCCTGCCGCGGCTCTAGCCGGTGAGACGGCAAGTGGCGAAGACGTCGAAGCCCTACGTCGGCTCTATGGCTTTGACCGTCCCATGTTGGTGCAATACGGCGAATGGCTCTTTGCAGCGATCCGTGGTGATTTTGGTGAAAGCTATTATTTCAAATTGCCGGTTGCCGGTCTGATTGCTGAACGGCTTCAGGTCACTATGCTGCTTGGTGTCTGCGGGATCAGCTTCGCGCTTCTGACTGCAGTGCCCCTGGGTGTGGCGGCCGCAATCCGCCCGAACTCGATTATTGACCGCGTGGCTCTGTTCCTTTCCGTGGCAGGGCAGGCGATGCCCTCTTTCTGGTTCGGCCTGATCCTCATCGTGGTGTTTGCCATCCAACTTGGCCTCTTGCCGCCTTCCGGTGCGGCCACTTGGCGTCACTTTATCATGCCAACCATCGTGCTCGGCTATTACGCCATGCCAGCCATCATGCGCCTCACGCGGGCGGGTATGCTGGATGTGTTGAACTCGGACTACATCCGTACCGCCCGTGCCAAAGGCGCAGGTGAGGGACGGGTCCTGTTCAAACACGCGTTGCGCAATGCAATCATTCCGGTGGTCAGCCTCGCTGCGGTGCAGATGGGCTTTATGCTGGGTGGTTCCATCGTTGTGGAATCCGTCTTTGCCCTGCATGGCGCAGGCTTCCTCGCATGGGAAAGCATTGCCCGTAACGACCTGCCAACGGTGCAGGCTCTGATCCTCGTCTTCTCTATGTTCTACATCATTTTCACCTTCCTTGCCGACGTGCTGAACGCCTGGCTGGACCCAAGAATGCGGAGTTCCTGACGTGACCGACGCAACTGATCCTCTCTATCAAGAAATCCAAGGGCCGACGCCGCGCCAGATGCTGAAGACGCGCGCGCTTGGTCACAAGGGGCTAATCTTTGGCCTCTGTGTGGTTGGCCTCTTGGTCGTGATCGCCCTCCTCGCCCCGGTTCTGGCGCCACATAATCCCTATGAGCAAAGCCTGATGAACCGCATGGTACCCCCTGTTTTTCTGGGCGGCACATGGGAGCATCCCCTCGGCACCGACCATCTCGGGCGGGATTACCTGTCACGCCTGATCTACGGCGCGCGGGTTTCGCTTCTGATCGGCGCAGTCGCTGCGCTGATTTCTGGCGTGATCGGCACCGCCATGGGGGTTGCAGCCGGGTATTTCGGCGGCAAGGTCGACGCGGTTGTGACCTTCCTCATAAACGTGCGCCTGGCGATGCCCGTGGTCCTGGTGGCGCTGGCTGTCGTGGCAATCCTTGGCGGGTCTTTGACGGTCGTGGTCTGCGTGCTCGGCCTATTGTTGTGGGACCGATTTGCCGTGGTGATGCGGGCGTCGACCTTGCAGGTCAGCCGTCGCGACTACGTGGCCGCCGCTCAGGTGATCGGAGCCTCGACCCCGCGCATCCTCTTGACCGAGATCATGCCAAATATCTTCAACAACCTGATCGTGGTGATCACGCTGGAGATGGCCCATGCGATCCTGCTCGAAGCGGCACTGAGCTTCCTTGGTCTAGGCGTGCAACCGCCGACCCCTTCGTGGGGTCTAATGGTGAGCGAAGGCAAAAACATGATGCTGTTTGAGCCTTGGCTGGTTCTCATTCCCGGCGCCGTTTTGTTCCTGCTTGTGCTGGCAATCAATCTTATGGGCGATGGCCTGCGTGACGTCACCGCCCCCGAAGGACGGAGCTGACCCATGAGTGATACGCTTCTTTCCGTAAAGAACTTGACCCTCGACATCCCCACCGGCAGCGGCACGCTGCACGCAGTGCGCGGCATCGATTTTGACTTAAAGCGCGGCGAGACCCTCTCAATCGTGGGCGAAAGCGGCTCCGGCAAGTCACTGACCTCGCTGGCTGTCATGGGGCTGTTGGGCAAGTCGATCAAACGCCGCGCCGATGAGATGCGGTTTGAAAACATCGACCTGCAAACCGCGAACCGCCGGGCAATGCGCGATCTGCGCGGCAACCGCATGGCGATGATATTCCAAGAGCCGATGACGTCGCTCAACCCGGCCTACACCATCGGCGATCAGCTGACCGAAACGCTGCTGCTGCATCGCAAGGTCAGGAAGTCTGCCGCTCGCGCGCGGGCCATTGAGCTGCTTGAAAAGGTCGGCATCACTGCAGCCGAGAGCCGCCTGTCGCAATATCCGCACCAGTTGTCCGGTGGTTTGCGCCAACGGGTGATGATTGCCTTGGCACTGATGTGCGAGCCGGACCTGCTGATCGCGGATGAGCCGACGACCGCGCTGGATGTGACCATTCAGGCGCAGATCCTGCGTCTCTTGGTCGACCTCACGCGGGAAATGAACATGGCCATGATCTTGATCACCCATGATCTCGGCGTGGTGGCGCGCGTCGCCGACAAAGTGGCCGTGATGTATGCGGGAGAGCTTGTGGAGACCGGCCCTGCAGCGGAGGTGTTTGCGACTCCAAGCCATCCCTACACACGCGGACTTTTGCGCTGCATCCCGCAACCCGGCAAGACCGAGCGCGGGGCCGCTCTGGGGACCATTCCGGGCATCGTGCCGTCCCTCATTGGCGAGGTGAGCGGCTGCGCCTTCCGCACCCGCTGCCCGCATGCGCGTCCAGAGTGCCGCGCCGACATTCCCCTTCGAGGCGAAGCAAGCCATGAGTTCAAATGCATTCACCCAGACGGGGCTCTATCCCATGAAGGAGAGGCGGTATGAGTGATGTTCTGACCCTGAATGGGGTGACTAAAACCTACAGCGTCAAACAGGGCCTGTTCGGCGCACGAAAGCCGCTCACAGCGGTGAATAACGTCTCACTCTCACTGGGCAAGGGAGAGGTCCTGGGCCTCGTGGGAGAGTCGGGGTGCGGTAAATCTACCCTCGCCAAGCTTTTGCTTGGATTAGAAAAACCCACCTCGGGTCAGGTACTTGTGGACGGCGCGCCAATGGACGCGCTGGATCGTCGCGGCCTCGCGGGTCGGCTTCAGCCCATATTTCAGGACCCCTACTCCTCACTCAATCCGCGCAAATCCATCTATGATCTGATCTCTTTGCCCCTGCGCGTACACAAGATTGGCGACAGCACCAGCCAGCGCAAGGCTGTGAAAGAGATGCTGGATGTGGTCGGCCTGCCGCAACGGGTCATGAACACATACCCAAGCCAAATGTCTGGTGGCCAGCGTCAGCGCGTTGCCATTGCCCGCGCCTTGGTGATGAAGCCGGAAATCGTCATCTGCGATGAACCCACCTCCGCGCTGGATGTTTCCGTGCAAAGCCAGATCCTGAACCTGCTCGGCGACCTCAGGCGCGAGTTTGGCCTCACCTATCTGTTCATCAGCCACGATCTCGCGGTTGTTGAACACCTGGCGACGCGGGTGGCGGTGATGTATCTCGGGCGTATTGTCGAAGAAGCCCCGGTGGCCGAACTATTCGAGACGCCCAAACACCCCTATACCCGCGCGCTCCTGAGCTCGGTCCTAACCCCAGAGCCGGGGCTAGGTGTGCCGGAAACAGCGCTTGGAACCGCCTATCCAAACCCGATCGCCCCTCCTTCGGGATGCGCCTTTCACCCACGGTGTCCGCTGGCCACAGAACATTGCAAAACGCAGGCTCCCCCCACAATCGCGACTGCGCAGGGGCGTGTGGAATGCCACTATGAAGATCCTGACAGCCCGATGCCGCGAAAGGATGCAGCATGAGCGCTCTCTCACAAACGCAAATTACCCGGAAATACGTCATTGAAACCGCAGGCGGTGTGGTCGCCTCTCAACATCGACAAGCCGCCGAAGCAGGCGCAGCCGTTCTGCGTGCAGGGGGCGATGCGGTGGATGCGGCAGTGGCGACCTCTTTTGTTGTAGGCGTATTGGAACCATGGATGAGCGGTCCGGCGGGCGGCGGCGCAACGGTTCACTGGCGCGCAGACACCGGTGAGGCCGTTGCGATCAACTTTGGCATGCGCTCGCCCAAGGGGCTGGATCTTGCGAACTATCCGCTTTCGGGTGACGGCAAGGCCGGAGACCTCTTTCCTTGGGAACGCGTGGTCGACGACCGCAACGTCGAAGGCGCCACCGCGATCGCTGTCCCGGGCACCGTGGATGGCATCGGTCAGGCACACGCCCGTTGGGGAAGGATGTCCTGGGCAGAGCTCCTGGCGCCGGCCATCGCTCATGCCAAAGAGGGCATGCTGGTGGATTGGTACGCGGCACTGATGATTGCCTCGACCGCACGTAATCTGGCGCGCGACCCGGATGCGGCAGCGCTGTTTCTGGACGATGGGGTCTGGCCCAAAGGCTCTGGCTGGACTGCCGTTCCCGACAATCGCCTCGATCAAAGCCGGATGGCTGACTCGCTTGCGCATATCGCGCAACACGGCCCGCGCGCGTTTTACGAAGGTGATCTTGCGCAGGCGATGGCCCGCGATGTCCAAGACAAAGGCGGCTGCCTCTCGGCAGATGACCTCGCGGGGTATCGGGCCTGGATGGGGAATGCACGCCCCGTGAGCTATCGCAACGCACAGTTTCATGTGATGCCTGGGCTAACGGCAGGCCCCACATTCGCGCGTGTCCTCGAGCAGCTTGAGTCGGCGGATCTCTCAACACCCGCGTCGGCCTATGTCGCCTACGCCCGCGCCCTCGATCGCGCTTATGCGGAACGTCTTGGAAAGATGGGCGATGATGGCGAAGTGCCGGAGGCCCCGGGCTGCACCACGCATTTTTCGGTGGTGGATCGCGACGGCAATATGGTCAGCCATACCCAGACACTCTTGTCGATCTTTGGCAGCCGCGTGGTGTCGCCTGCAACCGGCTTTCTGATGAACAACGGCATCATGTGGTTTGATCCCGAACAGGGGCGTCCAAACTCGCTTGCGCCGGGCAAGGCCTGCCTGATGAACGTCTGCCCAATCCTGGGCGAGACGGTCGACACGCGCTTTGCTTTTGGCGCATCCGGAGGGCGCAAGATCGTCTCCGCCGTCTCTCAGTTGGCGTCTTTCGTGGTCGATGGCGAAATGGATATAGAAGCGGCCTTTCACACGCCCCGCATCGACATGTCCGGAGGCGAGCAGATCATCGCTGATGAGACCCTCCCACCGGAGGTGCTGGGCGCGCTCAACGCAGAAAAACCGACCGTTCCAACGCGTCGCACCGTGTCTCCCTATGCGTTTGCCTGCCCTGCCGGTGTCATGCGCAAGGACGGCAAGAACAGCGGCTGCACTGAAGTCATGTCGCCGTGGGGCGATGCAATCACCGAGGGTCAAACATGAGCCGCGAATCCGCTCTTTCCCGCGCCAGCCGCTATTTTGAGGCCGGAGATTTCCAGTCCGATCTGGCGCATCTTGTCACCTATCGAAGCGAAAGCCAGAACACCGCGCCCGAGGCGCGCATGGAATGTCGGCGCTATCTCGAAAAGGCGATGCTGCCGCGGCTGCGTGCGCTCGGATTTGATTGCGAGATCATCGACAATCCCGACCCGACCGGCGGTCCGCTGCTGATTGGTGAGCGGCGCGAAGGCGAGGCACTCCCCACCATACTGACCTACGGGCACGGTGACGCAGTGCTGGGACAAGAAGGACGCTGGCGCGAGCGGCTAGAGCCCTGGGTGCTCGTCGAAGAAGGCGATCGCCTCTATGGTCGCGGCACCGCCGACAACAAGGGTCAACACCTGATCAACATCGCAGCGCTCGAAGCCGTTCTTGCAGAACGCGGCCACCTCGGCTTCAACACGCGCATTGTCATTGAAATGAGCGAAGAAGTTGGTTCAGTCGGCCTGCCCGACGTGTTCAGAGCCTACAAGGACCGGCTCACAGCAGATGTTCTCATCGCCTCTGATGGCCCCCGGCTGCAGCCCGACGTGCCAACCATGTTCATGGGTTCGCGCGGGGGCACGACATTTGATCTTGTGGTTGAAACGCATGAGGGTGCGCATCATTCGGGCAATTGGGGCGGGCTTTTGTCGGACCCGGCCATGATCCTCGCACATGCGCTGGCCTGTATCACCGATGTGCGCGGCCAGATCAAAGTGCCCGAATGGCGCCCGGATAGTCTTACCGAGAATGTGCGCATGGCGCTTCGAGACCTCCCCGTCGCGGGAGGACAGGGGCCAGCGGTGAACCCCGACTGGGGCGAAGAAGACCTGACCCCTGCAGAGCGCGTCTTTGGCTGGAACAGCTTTACGGTTCTGGCGATGGTTTCGGGTGTGCCAGAAGCGCCTGTCAATGCGATCTCGGGTTGGGCGCGCGCGACGTGTCAGTTGCGATACGTTGTCGGCACCGACCCGGAGGACGTGGTACCCGCATTGCGGCGCCATTTGGACGCGCATGGCTTCGAGAGCGTCGAAATCCACTGCCACGAACGAGGCTTTTTTGCCGCAACCCGTCTGGACCCCGATCACCCTTGGGCGCAGTTCGTTGCAGAGTCGATCCGCAGGACTTCTGGTGCGCTGCATGTGCTTCCAAACCTTGCAGGCTCTTTGCCAAATGACAGCTTCACCGACATCCTGGAGCTGCCGACAATTTGGGTGCCTCATTCCTACAGAGGCTGTTCGCAGCATGCGCCAAACGAACACGTATTGAAATCTGTATGCCACGACGCGTTGAGAGTGATGGCCGGAGTCTTCTGGGATCTTGGCGAACAGGGCGGACCACTCGCCTGACGCCACATCACAAAAAAGCCCCGCAAGACAGCTTGCGGGGCTCTGCACCTCATCGACGAATGCGGATCAGGCCGCTTCGGAGACTTTTTCCTTGAGGTGCTTCAGCAAGTTCTCAGGCGCGGATTCGCCATACGGATCTTCTGCGTGGTTGTCATCGCGGCCCGGCTCTTCGAACCACGCTTCTACAACCCCATCGTTGATGATGGCCGCATAGCGCCAGGAACGCATGCCAAAGCCGAGGTTGTCCTTGGCGACCAGCATGCCCACTTTACGGGTGAACTCGCCAGAGCCGTCGGGGATCACTTTGACGTTCTTGATGCCCTGCGCTTCGGCCCATTTGTTCATCACAAAGCTGTCGTTGACGGACATGCAGTAGATTTCGTCGATGCCTTCAGCCTTGAAATCCTCAAACCCGTTCTCAAAACCGGGCAGCTGGTAGGTCGAGCAAGTCGGGGTGAACGCACCCGGCAGCGAGAACAGGATCACGCGCTTGCCCGCGAAGTAATCTGCAGTGGTCATGTCCTGCCAGCGGAACGGGTTTGGGCCCTCGATGCTGTCGTCGCGAACACGGGTACGGAAGGTCACCTGGGGGAGTTTTTGTCCAGCAAACATGGGAGGATCCTTGAGACTTAGTGAAATTTCAGCCCGTCTCTTACCGCATCTGGCAGGGGGTGCAAGGGGGCGAAAAAAACTTCATAAAAGTCCTGCAAACATTCCGCGCCGACCTCTCAATGATCAACTGAGCAACGTCAGCCAAAGGAGCACGGTCACAACGCTTGAGGCGGTCGCAATCAAGACCGAAGACGCCGCAACACGTTTGGCCCGCCCGTACATATTGGCAAAGATATAGCCATTGACGCCCGGCGCCATGGCCGCATTCAGGACGCCCGAGCGGAAGAGATCCTGGCGCACATCCAATGCAGATCCGAGCGCGTAGACGATGGCCGGATGCAAAAGCAACGCAATACAGCAGACCATCGCAATGGTGCGCAGATCCCCTTCGGGCCGGTACTGCACCATGATCCCACCAAGCGCAAAAAGCGCCGTGGGCAGACCCGCCTTGGCCACCAGTGCCAGCGCATCATCGACGGGTTCGGGCACGCTCAATCCCGAGAGATTTACCGCAAACCCCGCCAGTATGGCGAGGATCAGGTTGTTCTTGAAAATTGACCGGAACACGGATGTGGCCGTACGCAGTCCCCCCTGCCCGCGATTGCGGATAATCTCCATCGCAGTGATGCCAAGCGCATAGCAGAACGGCGAGTGAAACGCGATAATCGCGTAATTCCCTATCAGCGCATCGGGACCGAAGGCGCGTTCCGTGATCGGCAGCCCCAAAAGAACAGAGTTTGAAAACAGGCAACAAAAGCCAATGGCGACGCAGTCTTCCCAATCGCGCTTGAAAAACACACGCGCACCCATAAACCCGGCGAAGAAACAAATCGCCGCGCCAGTGTAAAAACTGATCAGCAAGCGCGGATCAAAGCCGGATTGGAGGTCGATCCCCGCCATGGCGCGAAATAGCAGAAAGGGGATCGCGACCCCTTGGGCGAATTTCATTAATCCGTCGATCTGGACCTGCTGAAACACCCCGCGAAGAGTGAGCCCATACCCGATGCCGACGACCACAAAGACAGGCAGGACGACATTGATAAGATTGAAAATCATCTGCGTGTCGTCCCGGTTCTCGAAAAAGTCTGTCGTTTAATAATCGCTATGGATCACCATCCCATCAAAGGCGGGCGTGATGTGATCGGGGGTTTCGGCCTCGACCGTGTCATAATCCAGATCAATATGCATATTCGTCAGAACTGCGCGCGCAGGCTGCATGCGATCAATCCACGACAAAGCATCCTGATATGAGAAATGCGTTGGATGCGGCGTACGTCGCAATGCGTCGATGATCCAGCATTCCAGTCCTTCGAGCACCGGCACCACAGGCTCGGGAATCTTGGCGACATCCGGCAGATAGGCGAGGTCCCCGATCCGGAACCCAAGCGCATCGATTGCGCCGTGTTCGACCAGAAACGGCAGGAACGGGATGCTGCCACCAGCGCCTGAAATCGTAAAGGCGCCCTCGATATCACGCATCTCCAGAATGGGTGGGTAGCTCGACCCTTCAGGCTGGATAAACGCATAACCAAAACGATCAAGGAGATCGGCTTTGGTCGGCGCATCAGCATAGACGGGGATACGTTCGCGCATGTTGAAGACAACCATGCGCAAATCGTCGATCCCATGGACGTGGTCCGCATGGGGATGCGTGTAAACCACCGCATCCAGCCGCCCGACTCCGGCATCCAACAGCTGATTGCGCATGTCGGGACTGGTGTCGATCAACACCGTTGTGGTGCCATCCGGACCGTCTTGCTCCACCAGCATGGAGCAGCGGCGGCGGGTGTTCTTGGGGTTCTTGGGGTCGCAATCGCCCCAATGGCCGCCAAGACGCGGCACACCGCCGGAGGACCCGCAACCAAGGATCGTGCAGCGCAGGGTTGGCATCAGGTAGCGGCCTCATATTGCGCGGCCTTCCAGAACAGCCGGTCAAAGTTTTCCTGTGTACGGGCCGCGAACTCGGCGTATTCGAGACCAAAGACCTCGGCTCCGACCTTGGCCGTATGCGCGGTATAGGCCGGTTCATTGCGTTTGCCGCGATAGGGCGGCGGTGCGAGATAGGGGCTGTCGGTTTCCACCAAAACGCGATCAATGGGTGCTTCGGCAAAAATATCGCGCAGCTCTTGGCTCTTGGGGAAAGCCGCGATCCCGGACATCGAGAGATAAAACCCAAGATCCAGCGCTGCACGTCCAAGTGATGCGGAGGACGAGAAGCAATGCATAACGCAGGAGTATTCCTTTACGGCATGTGCCTCGCGAAGGATCCGCGCCATATCGTCATCCGCGGCCCGGGCGTGGATAATAAGCGGCAATCCGGTTTCCTGCGCCGCCTCGATGTGAACCGAGAGGCTGCGTTTCTGGATCTCGGCGCTGTCGACCGTGTAGTGGTAATCCAAGCCCGTCTCGCCGATGCCAACGAATTTTGGATGCTGCGCGAGGGCTACCAATTCCTCGACCGAGACCAGAGGTTCGTCCGCGGCGCTCATGGGATGAGTTCCGGCGGCGTAGAATACTGGTTCATACTTCTCAGCGAGCGCACGCACGGCGGCTTCGTTTTTGAGCTTGGTACAGATAGTCACCATACGGGTGACGCCTGCCTCCGCCGCGCGCGCCAGAACCTCGGGGAGTTCTCCCTCGAAATCAGGGAAATCGAGGTGGCAATGGCTATCTGTAATCTGCGGGGTCGTCATGGTTGCCTCTGTCGCGTTCCTGCTGTCGCGGTCCTAGCGCTGATCGCGCAGGCAAAAACCTCAGCGCGACGCGGTGTCCTGCATCTTGAACACCGTATCTAGGACGAGCGCCGCAGGGTCAAGGTTCACGGCCTGACCGTGGCGTGTGCGCTCTGTCACTGTCGCTGCAAGATCGGCCCAGGCGCGGGCCCGCTGCGGGTTTGGCGACAACCGGGTCAGGATCGCACCTTCGTTTGGGGCCGCCTCCGGTGTTGGCGCAAGCCCCGTGGCCCCGGTTCGGGCCAACCGAACGAGCAGCACATCCAAAAGGGTCAGCATCAGCTCAAACCGTTCTGCGCCACCACGCGCGGCTGCTTTTTCCGCAAGCGCCATAGCCCTCTGGCGATCAAGGCGCGGCAGGCTGTCAACGATCGCAAGGAGCTCACCATAGAGCTTCATTCCATCCAGTGACAGCAGCCTCATTGCAGCTCCCACCGACCCGGCCGCGAGCGCCGCAAGATAGGTCGGATCATCGGGAAGTGCGGCTCCAGCCTGTTCAAGCGCAGTCTGCATGTCATCTGGCGCCAAGGGCCCAAGACGCAATGTCCGGCACCGTGACCGGATCGTAGGCAGCAAGCGCGAAGGCTGATGCGAAATCAACAAAAGTGTTGTGCGGGCGGGCGGCTCTTCAAGCATCTTGAGCAATGCATTGGCCGCGTTGACGTTCATTTCGTCAGCGCTGTCGACAATCACGACACGGCGACCGCCCTCTGCAGAAGACAGGCCAAAGAACCGGTTCAGAACACGAATGTCATCGACCACGATCTGATCGCGCAAACGGCCCTTATCGTTGTAGCTGCGGGTAATTGCCGCCAATCCTGGCTCTGCCAGGGCCTGAATGCGATGGCTCACCGGATGATCGGGAGCAACATCAAGGCTCTGTGGCGGCGGAGGTGCCCCAAAGAGACCGTCATCCTCCACCGGAGGCGTTGCCAGCAGGAAGCGTGCGATGCGCCAGGCCAAGGTTGCCTTGCCCACTCCGCGCGGACCCATAATCAGCCAGGCATGATGCAGACGCTCTGACGAGAAAGCGCTAAGGAACTCCGCTTCGGCCTCCGCATGTCCAAAGAGATGCGCCGTTTCCCGCGGATGGGGGGCGCCTTCGGCCTGATCGGCACGGGGAAGGTCATCAACCTCGCTCATACGCGCTGTTCCAGCTCCGCCTCGACAATGCGCACAACATCCGCTGCAACCGCATCCATATCACGGGCGCCATCCACAATGCGGAAACGGTCAGCAAATTCATCGGCCAGCGCCAAGAACCCCGCCCGCATTTTTTCCTGTAATGCGAGGCCAAAATCCTCAAAACGCTCTTCGGTGCCCTGACGCCCCTTGGCCCGCGCAAGACCGGTTTCGGGATCCATATCAATGAGGATCGTCACATCTGGCTCCCGCCCGATCATCAGCGCATGAAGCTCGTCCACGGTGGCACGCAGGTCCCCGCGCGAAAGCCCCTGATACATGCGGGTGGAATCCGCGAACCGGTCGCAGATGACAACCTTGCCTGCCGAAAGCGCAGGCAGGATCGTCCGCTCCAGATGGTCGCGCCGCGCCGCTGTGAACAATAGGATTTCCGTCTCTGCCGACCAGCGGTCCGGGTCGCCCTCCAGCACGAGACGGCGAATTTCCTCGGCGCCCTCTGATCCGCCCGGTTCACGCGTCAGCACGACCTCGCGGCCCAGCCCGCGCAAATGCTCCGCCAGCAGGCGGCATTGAGACGATTTACCCGACCCGTCGATGCCTTCGAAGGTCAGAAAGAGGCCGGAGCCTTGGTTTTGGGTCACGTTGCGTCCTCAGGACCGTTCAGAAAGCGCTGCACCAAAACCCGGGCCGCAGTCATGACCTTCACCGGAAAGCCCCCGGTCCCTACATCCGCTTGCGCCACCAGAGGCAAACGCATTTCGGGAAGGTCTTCGGGATGAACAACCAGTTCCGCCAACTGCTGACCGGCCTGAATCGGCGCGGTAACGGGGCCGGTATAGACAACTTCGGCCTTCACTGCATCATCGGAAAGCGCCGGCAGCAGGATCTCAAGATCCTCGGCGGGCACCAGCCCGACGGTTGGGCTGTCACCCATCCAGACTTCGGCCTGCTCGACGGCGATCCCCTCGCGCGCGATGGTTTTCTTGGTGAACTGGCGGAAAGACCAATTCACGATCGCCTCGCTCTCTTCGGCGCGCTCAGGCGTACTGTTCAGCCCCGAGATCACAAAGATCACCCTCCGGTCGCCCTGTTTGGCAGAGCCAACAAGACCATATCCGGCCTCTTGGGTGTGGCCGGTTTTGAGCCCATCCGCCCCGATGTCCAGTTGCAGCAGCGGGTTTCGGTTGCGTGTATTTGACGGCGCACGGCTGTCGAATTCAAACACCTGCTCAGCGAACATCGGATAGAATTCGGGGAAATCCTCGATAAGATGCTCTGCCAGAATAGCCAGATCGCGCACCGACATGCGGTGGCCATCATCTGGCCATCCGTTCGAGTTCATAAAGGTGCTGTCGTTCATGCCAAGCTCGCGCGCGCGGCGTGTCATGTAGCGCGCGAATCCTGCCTCGGTGCCATCGGGGCTGAGCGCCTCTGCAATCACCGCGCAGGCATCATTGCCAGAGAGCACGATTATGCCACGCAGCAGATCCTCGACACGCACCCGGTCAGTGGTGTCGAGGAACATCGTCGAGCCCTTGTAGCTCATGGCGTGCTCGCTCACTGGAAGGCGCTCATCCATGGTAAGTCGCCCGTCCCTGACGGCCTCGAAAGCGACATAGAGCGTCATCAACTTGGACATGGATGCGGGCGGCATCGGCACATCCGCATTCTTGCTCAGGAGAACCGTATTGGTCCCCTGATCCACCACATAGGCGGCGCGGGCTTTGGTCTCAAAGGCCTGAACCGCGGTTGTGGAACTCGCAATCCACAGCCCAGCCAGAACACCGATGCAGGTCAACGAAATACAGCGAATAGTCACGGGGGAGATCCTCCCTTGGAGCGCTTGTCTGATGTGCGGGTCCGGGCCGGACGGCCCAGATCAGTTTGTCACGGCATAGGCGTCGGCAAAACCAGCGGCCTTGACCGCCTTCAGCAGCTGAGTCCGCTCGCCTTTGGACTGAGCGGGCCCGACCACCACGCGCCAGAACGCCTTGCCGTTGGAAGACTGCTCATAGACTGTGGGGATGATCCCCGCATTGCGCATCTGGTCGGCGGTGCGTTTGGCGTTGGCCTCGACGCTAAAAATACCGATCTGAATGTATGGCTTTGCCAAGGCAGATCGAGGAGATGGCGTTGGCGCCGTAGGGGCAGGCTCGGGTGCGGGTGCCGCGGCCTCGATGGCAGCGGCTGCACCACCGGCAATTGGATCCAGCGCTTGTGTTTCCACCGCCGCCGTTTCTGCAACCTGTGGCTGCTCTTCAAGCCCCTCAATTTCAGGGATCTCAGCCTCAGGCGGGATGTCCTCGACGGCCTCGCGGCGCAGGGCTGTGACATTCAGTTCCACAGGCGCGCCCGCCAGCATGGACAGGGCTGCCGCCGCATCCGAAGATACCTGCAGGCGCGGTCCCGGAATCGCCCGCTCGCGCCGGAACAGGGCCCCAATGACGAATTTGCCGTTGGCGTTGTTGCGAATGATCACCCGCTCGGGATCTTTCACGTCTGGATGCGCCACCCAGACCCCACCGATTGAGGGGCGACCGTCCCACAGGCCAGCTTCGGTCACCTGAAAGACATCCGGGGCTTCGACATCGCGCTCTACAAGCTTAGTGGAATTGCTGGGCAGGCCTTGTTCAGCTTTGTCCTTGGGTTGAAGGAACGGAAGATTGGCGCCCTCTTCGCAGCCCGCAAGAACCAATGCGCCAGTTAGCGCAAGGATCGCGCCACTGGGAACCAATCTCTGAAGTCTCGCCGGGCCAGAAACCTTGTCTTTCATGCGCGTGTCCTGCCTGCTCATGGTCCATCATCACCTGTATTCGCCTCGACGCAGCCCTCTTGTGACATTGCTTCTCACAAAGGGTGCCGATTTTTCGGTCTTCTACGTCTTTGCTCAGAGCATAAACGCAGTGTTTTGGTATGGAAACCCTGACGTTTCCGCAATCCGGAACGATGGGCGATGGATTGCGCGTCGCGCCTGCATGATTTGCGGCGCGGGCAGCATTTCTCCTTGCCACCAGCGCGCCCACATCCTAAACCCCACAACAATTCGATCTGCAGGACCGGGGAGGTGGCAGAGTGGTCGAATGCGGCGGTCTTGAAAACCGTTGAACGTGAGAGCGTTCCCAGGGTTCGAATCCCTGTCTCCCCGCCATTGAATTAGCAACTTAGCAGGCGCCGCGTTGGGCGATATGAGTCCCAATCCAGCGCCATGTTAGGCCCCATGGTGCAGCGAATTTGGGCTTTGCCTTTTTCGAACTCTATTGCCGGTCGGCATTGCCAAATGAATAGGGGTGCCCAGCGGCGCCCTTTCTAGTCAGTAGTGGAAGCGAAGCTGGAGAATCTCCAGAACCTGATCCGCGCCACTCCCTCGTAATCGATATACCATCCTGTGCTCGCGGTTGATCCGCTTGGAACTGAAACCCGACAAGTCTCCCTTTAGCTTCTCCGCCTTGTGCGACCTACCGGTTGGGTCCCGCATGGTCTCCCGGATGATGCTGTTCACGCGATCCAGTATTTTTTGGTCGGCGGCCAGCCAGTATTGGTAGTCGTCCCACCCATTACTCGAAAAAGTCACCTTCAATTTGCTTACCGCCCCCTGCGGCTATCTCAGAGATAGAGTCGCGCAAGCGCTGAGCGTTTTGAGGCGAAGACAGGAGATAGTTGGTCTCCTGTTGCGCATTCCAGTCCTCCAGCGACACCATTACCACGGCCTCGCCCTTACTCCTGGAAATGACTATCTCCTCGTGCCCAGAGGTCACGCGGTCCATCAGGTTCTTCAGGTCAGCGCGCGCAGCGCTGTAGTTCACGACGTCCATCACTCTCTCCTCTGGCCCAGCACGCTGGGTAGTCACTCATCTCCTGATAGATCTTATCGTACAATAAATGGTACAAGTCAAGCCCCTCGCCCAACGGCTGCGATTTTGGCGTTGACATCCGATGTTACTTTTAGACGGTGCCAAAATGGTAAGGCGAGGTGTCGCATTTTTGTTTTATAGTCATATGTCAGGGATTGACCCTAGTATGGCTCTAAAAAGGGACAGTCTTACAAAATTATCCAATGTTTTCTGAGGAAAGTGACGGTCTTGAAAACCGTTAAACGTGAGATCGTTCCCAGGGTTCGAATCCCTGTCTCCCCGCCACAAAATCAATGGGTTACGGTCTTTCATACAGACCTAGGAAAACGCCGAAATTTGCCGGTTTCCCCAAAAGTTTCCCACTTTCACGTTTTGCACCATTTTTGTTCTCGCAGGTTTTGAGCCTCTTTCGCGAGGCGTTTTTGGCTCGCACCCTTGGAGTATTTTTTGCACCATCGAGAGGCTCTTGTGGCCTGTGATTCCCGCAACCTGATGGTCGGTGCAGCCCGCTTCCGCAAGCTAACCCGCAGCACTATACCGGGGCCCGTGGAGAGAGTAGTGCATCAGACCAGCAGTTCTGCACACACGAATAACTTGCTTTTGCAACTGATCATAATTCAGCTGATGGCCCGACTCATCTGTCAAAATGAAGCGTGACTTTGAGGTGTCGACCCCAGCGACAACACCCGAGAGCCGCTTTGTGAAGGGGATCCAGAGCAGAACACTCGTTTTACCTTGAGTGACTCAAATGCCCCCATCTTCGATATGGCCCCACTCCATTCTCGTGAGGCCTGGTGCGCGTTGCCCCGTGCCAAGAGCAAGCTCAAAAATCAGCAAGGCTAATCCATCCGCCTGTTCGCGATAGGCCGCAATAGCAGCGACCTGCTCCCCGCTGGTCCCTCGTTCATAACGAGAGTCTGCAGGTTGGATCTGGGTATTCGGGTTCCCCGTTTGGCGCAATCGCGCCGGGCGCGGAGCCCTCAAATTTCTCAAGCGTCCGGCGCGCTTGCTGCGGCGTTTGGCTGCCCAAGGACGAGTGTGGCCTGACTGTGTTATAGTCGTGGCGCCACAGGGCCAGCTTGCGCCGCGCGTCATCCAGGCTGTCGAAGATCTCCTCGTTTAACAGCTCGTCGCGCAAGCTGCCGTTGAAGCTTTCGATGAACGCATTCTGCTGTGGCTTGCCCGGATCGATATAGTGCCACGGCACCTCGTGCGCGTCGGCCCATTTCAGGCTAACCCGACTGATGAACTCCGTGCCATTGTCGCTGACAACGCAACCGGGCTTGCCGTAGATCCGGATCAGGGCGCTAAGCTCACGGGCAACCCGTGCGCCGGACAGGCCGGTGTCCGCCACGAGGCACAAGCATTCCCGAGTGCAATCATCGATCACGGCCAAGATCCGGAACTTCCGCGAGGCGCCGAAGCTGTCAGACACGAAGTCCAAGGACCAGCGCGCGTTGGGCCACTCGGCAACCGGCATCGGCGTCCGTGTACCCGCTTCCGGCCACGTCGTCGTTTCACTGACAACCCTTCCTCGCGGTAGATGCGATACAGCGCTACGCCCTACAAAAGATCCCCCGGACCTTTTGCTTTACGGGCTCCGATGTGGTTCATGATCATGCCTTTGCGCTCCAACAGAACGCCGATCCGGCGATAGCCGAACCGACGCCACTTGGCGGCGATCTCCTGCATTTCCTTGCGGATCTCGACACAGTCCGGTGGGCGTTCACGCCGGACTGTTTTGGGATCGACACCGACAAGCCTGCAGGCCCGGCGCTGCGAGATGTCATGATCCCGCATAACCCGAAGCGCCGCATCTCGCCGCTTGATCAATGTCGTCAGGGTCGGCCTTGCCCTCGAACCGATGGCGGGCTGGCGGCCTCTATTCCCAGCAGGTCTTTCAACACGACGTTGTCCAGCATGGTGTCCGCCAGCAGGCGCTTCAGCTTGGCATTCTCGTCCTCAAGGGCCTTTGGCCTCGCAGCCTCGGACACCTCCATGCCGCCATACTTGGCCTTCAATTTGTAGAACGTCGCCGTGCTCAGGCCGTGCCTACGGCACACCTCAGCCGTCGGCATTCCCGCCTCCTGTTCCTTGATCATCCCGATTATCTGCGCCTCGGTGAAACGGCTCTTTCTCATGTGTCTGCTCCTTCAAAGTTGGCGCAGACTCTACATTAAAGTGAGGGATTTCGAGGGGGCAGGTCAGTTTCTGTCGAAGCCCTTGGGACGAGATATGCTGGACCAACTTGTTTCCGAGTTCTCGTGACCCTTGTGCGTTGTTTTGGTTTTTTGAACGCCGCAATCCCCCGCGGATGCGAGGTTTAGGTTTGTTGTAATCATGTATTTGATTTGGTTGCGGGAGTAGGATTTGAACCTACGACCTTCAGGTTATGAGCCTGACGAGCTACCTGGCTGCTCCATCCCGCGTTGTTTGTTTTGTTTTTTTGTTTAGAGAGGATTTATTTGGGTTCTTATTAGGTTTGGCGGTGCCCTACTCTCCCACACCTTAAGATGCAGTACCATCGGCGCAACAGCGCTTAACTTCCGGGTTCGGGAAGGGACCGGGTGTTTCGCTTGTGCTTTGGCCACCAAACCGAATAAGAACCCAACTGAGTTTTTGCTCAGGGTATCAACGTATTGATCGTCCTTTTTTTCAGGAGATCAACGTGTTGACCCTTTTATGAGGGTCAACGGGTTGTCCAAGTTTTGTTTTTGCTTTTTGGTTTTTGGCTGTCTTTTACTGGATCAGATCAAGCCAATCGGGCGATTAGTACCGGTCAACTGAACGCATTGCTGCGCTTACATCTCCGGCCTATTGACGTGGTGGTCTTCCACGGCCCTCAGGGATACCTTGTTTTGAGGGGGGCTTCCCGCTTAGATGCCTTCAGCGGTTATCCTTTCCGATCATAGCTACCCTGCACTACCGTTGGCACGATAACAGGTCCACCAGTGGATCGTTCACCCCGGTCCTCTCGTACTAGGGGCAACTCCTCTCAAGTATCCTACACCCACGGCAGATAGGGACCGAACTGTCTCACGACGTTCTAAACCCAGCTCACGTACCTCTTTAAACGGCGAACAGCCGTACCCTTGGGACCTGCTCCAGCCCCAGGATGAGATGAGCCGACATCGAGGTGCCAAACACTGCCGTCGATATGGACTCTTGGGCAGTATCAGCCTGTTATCCCCGGCGTACCTTTTATCCGTTGAGCGATGGCCCTTCCACTCGGGACCACCGGATCACTATGGCCGACTTTCGTCTCTGCTCGACTTGTCAGTCTCGCAGTCAGGCAGGCTTTTGCCATTGCACTCAACGAGCGATTTCCGACCGCTCTGAGCCCACCTTCGCGCGCCTCCGTTACGCTTTAGGAGGCGACCGCCCCAGTCAAACTACCCGCCACGCAGGGTCCCGGATCCCGGTAAGGGACCGCGGTTAGACATCAAGAGTGCGAAGGGTGGTATCTCAAGGATGGCTCCACAGGAACTAGCGTTCCTGCTTCGATGCCTACCACCTATCCTGCACATCACAATCCTGATGCCAGTGCGAAGCTGTAGTAAAGGTGCACGGGGTCTTTCCGTCTAACCGCGGGAAGCCTGCATCTTGACAGGCAATTCAATTTCGCTGAGTCGATGTTGGAGACAGCGGGGAAGTCGTTACGCCATTCGTGCAGGTCGGAACTTACCCGACAAGGAATTTCGCTACCTTAGGACCGTTATAGTTACGGCCGCCGTTTACCTGGGCTTCAATTCGGAGCTCTCACCCCTCCTTTTAACCTTCAGGCACCGGGCAGGCGTCAGACCCTATACGTCGTCTTGCGACTTCGCAGAGCCCTGTGTTTTTAATAAACAGTCGCCACCCCCTGGTTTGTGCCCCCGGATTCCACTTGCGTAGGACCCGGGCCTCCTTCTCGCGAACTTACGGAGGTATTTTGCCGAGTTCCTTCAACATCGTTCTCTCAAGCGCCTTGGTATTCTCTACCAGTCCACCTGTGTCGGTTTAGGGTACGGTCTGATGGAGGGCTATTTCCAGGGACCAATCAGCGGCCCGCCCAATCCGATAAGGGCGAACAACCTTCATGATCCGTCACATCCTCCTGGCCCAGGAATATTAACCTGGTTCCCATCGCCTACGCCTTTCGGCCTCGGCTTAGGGGCCGGCTTACCCTGCTCAGATTAGCTTTAAGCAGGAACCCTTGGACTTTCGGCGAGAGTGTCTCTCACACTCTTTGTCGCTACTCATGTCATCATTCTCGCTAGTGATCTCTCCACGGGATCGCTCACGCGCCCGCTTCATCGAAAGAACTGTTCCTCCAATGACCCCGAGGGGTCTAAGGAGGAGCTGTTCTATGTCACACTACGCTCTGCTACCATGCACTATGTGCATCCTCGGCTTCGGCTCATGGCTTGAGCCCCGTTACATCTTCGCCGCAGGACGTCTTATTTAGACCAGTGAGCTGTTACGCTATCTTTAAAGGATGGCTGCTTCTAAGCCAACCTCCTGGTTGTTTTGGACATCCCACCTGCTTTCCCACTTAGCCATGAATTAGGGGCCTTAGCCGGAGGTCAGGGTTGTTTCCCTCTCCACTACGGACGTTAGCATCCGCAGTGTGTCTGCCATCTAGTACTCCCGGGTATTCGGAGTTTGGTTAGGATCAGTAAGCCTGTGGGGCCCCATTACCCATCCAGTGCTCTACCCCCCGGGGTATTCGGATGACGCTCTACCTAAATAGATTTCGCAGAGAACCAGCTATCTCCGAGTTTGATTGGCCTTTCACCCCTAGGCACAACTCATCCCGACCTTTTTCAACAGGTGTGGGTTCGGACCTCCAGTGCGTGTTACCGCACCTTCATCCTGGTCATGCCTAGATCACTCGGTTTCGGGTCTGATCCCACGAACTCATGCGCCCTATTAAGACTCGCTTTCGCTGCGCCTACACCTAACGGCTTAAGCTTGCTCGTAAGACCAAGTCGATGACCCATTATACAAAAGGTACGCTGTCAGCTCGCAAGGAGCCTCCAACTGATTGTAGGCGTTCGGTTTCAGGTACTGTTTCACTCCCCTCGTCGGGGTGCTTTTCACCTTTCCCTCACGGTACTGGTTCGCTATCGGTCAGTAAGGAGTACTTAGCCTTCGGAGGTGGTCCTCCGATCTTCAGACAGGATTTCACGTGTCCCGCCCTACTTAATACGTCCCTCAGAGCTTCCTATACGGGGCTGTCACCCGCTATGGCTGTGCTTCCCAACACATTCTAGTCACTCATCAGGCTCGGCTGGTTCCCGTTCGCTCGCCGCTACTAGGGAAGTCTCTATTGATGTCCTTTCCTCCGGGTACTTAGATGTTTCAGTTCCCCGGGTTTGCTCTTAAAACCCTATGTATTCAGG